>DASTKA010000308.1:0-2208 GCA_035716165.1 Mycobacterium sp.
GTGGCGCAGGTCGTCACCTGGAGCGTCGTAGCCGTCGTCTACACCGTGACCGCCGTGCTTGTCGTGCAGAACCTCGGTATTCCGACCGCCGGCCTGGTGGCGCCTGCCGCGCTGATCAGCGCCGGGCTTGGCTTCGGCCTGCAGCGGTTCGTGCAGGACATCGGTGCGGGGTTCTTCATCACCGGGGAACGGCAGTACGGCTTCGGCGACGTCGTCAAGATCTCTGTCAGCGGCGTGTCGGAGCCGGCGTTCGGCACGGTCGAAGAGGTCACCCTCCGGGTCACCCGCATCCGGTCGGTCAGCGGCGAGGTCATCATCACGCCGAACGGCCAGATCACCCAGGTGACCAACCTGTCTCGGGACTGGGCGCGGGCCGTCATCGACGTCCCCGTGCCCGCCGCTGTCGACGTGGGCCACGCGACGGACGTCCTCGAGCAGGTCGGCAAGGAGGCCTACGACGACGAGCGGCTGCGCAAGATGATGCTCGACCAGCCCACGGTCATGGGCGTCGAACGGATGGACGTCGACACGTTCTCGCTGCGCATGGTGGCGCGGACGCTGCCGGGCATGCAGTTCGACGTCGGACGGGAGATTCGCGCGCTGGTCGCGGCGGCGTTCCGCACCGAGGGCATCATCGTGTCGGCCGAGGTCGACGCCGGCCGCCCCACCGCGGATGAGGCGCCATGACCCAGGGACAAGGACCACGCCACCGCTATCACCTCGTCACGGGACGCCCGCGCAAGTCGACCCTCGTGCTTATCGGGCTGTTCCTTGGCGTTTTCGCGCTCTACATCCTGGTGCGTCCGGTAACCACCGCTAACACGGGAAACGTCCGGCAGCTAAATTCAGGACCTACTCAGACGCCATCGACTCCTGCCTACACCCCGACGCCGCACCACCACACGCTGTCGCCGACGCCCTCTCATTCGCCGACGCCCAGCGTGACCCAGACGCCGAGCCACACGCCGACGCCGGCACCGGCCACCTCGACGGGCACCGGCACGGCGACGCCTACACCGACGACGACATCCTTCGCGACCAGCGTCGCGACGCCCACGTCGCAGCCCAGCGGGTCGCCCCTCCAGTAACCGCGTATCCCGCCGCTGAGCGGCTGTTACGGTATCGTCGCGCAGCGTCTCATCCTGGTAACAATCGTCCGCCGTGCGCACCATCGCGGACGGCTGCGCGTCTTATCTGGTGGAGGAAGCAGGATACGGAGGCTGAATTTAGATGACCGGGGGCAATCTCAGGAAAACCCTGCCCTTCGCAGCCGCCGCAACCGCCCTCGCCGCCCTGGCTGGATGCGCGAGTTCCTCATCCACCAACCCACTCGTGGAACATTCCCTGCACGGCACGCTGACCTGCCAGTCGGTGCTGGTCAGCGGCAACACCCTGGCGAACGAGGTCAGCACGCTCTTCACCGACAATCAGGCGATCAGCGGGCAGTGGGCAAATGCCGAGGCCGCGGCCACAGGTGCCAACACCACGCCCACGGCGGCGCAAGACCACGCCATCACCGACCTGATCGCCACGCTGAGCGACCTGGGCACAGGAACGGGGGCCACCGGCAGCCTCGTCCCCGCCGTCGAGTCCCTGGACAATAACGCGAACAAGCTTACGAACGGCGCCTCCGGCTGGCGGTCCGCCGGCCCCGCCGTCAGCGCCGACATCACCACGCTGAACAAGGCCTGCGCCGCGGACGTGACCGGCCCGTCCCACCGGGGCTGAGTCAGCCTGAGCTAAGTCCCGCGTCAGGCCGCCGCGGCGGCCAGGAAACCGAGGGTCTCGTTCATCACGCGGGCCATGTCAGCGTCGGTGTGCGGCTCGAGGTCCATCTCCCAGCGCACCAGCTGCATCGAGTTGCGGACCACGATCTCCACCCGGGGCATCCGGCGCGCCATGAACGCCGGCAGCGCCTGCTCGACCGGCAGGTCGCCGGTAACAAGCTCGGCGAGCACGATGGCGTCCTCCGCGCACATAGCCGCCCCCTGGGCGACCAGCGGCGGGCAGGCGTGCGCGGCGTCGCCTATCACGATCGCCCGGCCCCGGAACCAGGGATCGTCCACCAGCAGCCACTCGATCCGCGTATGCGACACGTTGGAGTCCGGGCCGATGGTTTCCCTGATCTTGCCCCAGGTGCCGCCGTACCCGGCGGACCGCTCGTACATCAGCTGCCAGGCGGGCTCGTCGCCGAAGTCCTGCTGGGTG
>DASTKA010000309.1:0-4673 GCA_035716165.1 Mycobacterium sp.
TCCTGCGCGGCCCGGATCGAGAAGAAACTCAACAAGCTCGACGGCGTCGCGGCGACCGTGAACTACGCCACCGAGAAGGCCGCCGTCACGGCCCCCGCCGGCTACGACCCGCGGATTCTCATCGGCGAGATCGAAAAAGCCGGGTACGCGGCCACCCTCCCGCAACCCTCGGCACCCGACGACCACGAGCTCGCCTCGCTGCGGCGGCGGCTGATCACCGCGATTGTCCTGGCCGGACCCGTGATCGCCATGGCCATGCTTCCGGCCCTACAGTTCCCCCACTGGCATTGGGTCTCGCTGGCCCTGGCCACGCCGGTCATCGCGTGGTGCGGCCGGCCCTTCCACACGGCCGCCTGGGCCAACCTCAAACACGGCGTCGCCACCATGGACACCCTGGTCTCGCTCGGCACCCTGGCCGCATTCCTATGGTCCGTCTACGCCCTGCTTCCCGGTGCTGGACAACCCGGAATGCAGCACGACTTCGAGCTGACCCTCGGGCCCGACGGCGCCCCGTGCCACGTCTACTTCGAAGTCGCCGCCGGTGTGACCTTGTTCGTCCTCGCCGGCCGGTATTTCGAGAAGCGGTCCAAACGCACGGCCGGTGCCGCAGTGCGCGCGCTGCTGACGCTGGGGGCCAAGGACGTTGCGGTGCTGCGCGACGGTGTCGAGGCCCGCATCGCGATCGAGCACCTCGCGGTCGGCGACGAGTTCGTCGTGCGTCCCGGGGAACGGATCGCGACCGACGGGGTGGTCGTCGCGGGTTCGTCGGCCGTGGACGCCTCCATGCTGACCGGCGAGTCCGTACCCGTCGAGGTTGGTGAGGGCGACGCTGTCACCGGCGCCACCGTCAACGCGGGCGGTCGGCTCGTCGTGCGCGCGACCGGCGTCGGTGACGACACCCAGCTCGCGCGGATGGCCGCGCTCGTCGAGCGAGCCCAATCCGGCAAGGCCCGCGTACAACGCCTCGCCGACCGCGTCTCGGGAGTGTTCGTTCCCGTTGTCATAGCCCTCGCGGTGGCGACTCTGGCCGGCTGGCTCGCGGCGGGCTTCTCACTCACCACCGCCCTGACGGCCGCCGTCGCGGTGCTCATCATCGCCTGCCCGTGCGCCCTGGGTCTGGCCACGCCGACCGCCCTGCTGGTCGGCACGGGACGTGCGGCCCAGCTCGGCGTGCTCATCAACGGGCCCGAAGTGCTGGAGTCCACCCGCAGCGTGGACACCATCGTGCTCGACAAGACCGGCACCGTCACCACCGGCGAGATGACCCTGGTCGACGTGATCGCCGAGGCGCAGACCGAGCGCGCCACGCTGTTGCGCTACGCCGGCTCCCTGGAAGACGCCTCCCAGCATCCCGTCGCACGAGCAATCGCCCGGGGTGCCATGGCGCAGCTCGGCGCACTCCCGGCGCCCACCGACTTCGCCGGGGTCGACGGCAGGGGCGTTCGGGGCACGGTCGACGGTCACGCCGTCGTCGCCGGGCGCGAGACCCTGCTGAGCGGATGCGGAATGCTCCTCGACGCCACTCTGTCCGCGGCCAAAGCCCGCGCCGAGAGCGAGGGCAAGACCGCGGTCGCCGTCGGTTGGGACGGCCTGGCGCGGGGCATCCTGGTGGTCGCCGACACCGTCAAACCGTCCAGCGCCGAGGCGGTCCGGCAGTTCACCCGGCTGGGCCTGACGCCGGTGCTGCTGACCGGCGACAACGCAGGCGTCGCCGGCCGCATCGCCGACGAACTCGGGATCGCGCAGGTCATCGCCGACGCCACGCCCGCCGACAAGGTCGCCGCCATCAGACGCCTGCAATCCGAGGGCAGGGTCGTCGCGATGGTCGGCGACGGCGTCAACGACGCCGCGGCGCTGGCCGCCGCCGATCTGGGCCTGGCCGTGGGCACCGGCACCGACGTCGCGATCCAGGCCGCCGACGTCACGGTGATCCGCGGTGACCTGCGCGCCGCCGTCGACGCGATCCGGCTTTCCCGGCGAACGCTGGCCACCATCAAGGCCAACCTGGCGTGGGCGTTCGGCTACAACCTCGCCGCCATTCCGCTGGCCGCGCTCGGCATGCTCAACCCGATGTTCGCCGGCGCCGCGATGGCGGCCTCCAGCCTCCTCGTCGTCGGTAACAGTCTGCGGCTGCGCGCGTTCGCCAGCGTCATCAACGACGCATGAGCGGGGCAGCCCGGGTCGCCCGCAGCCGCTCGGCCCACACGCAGAAACGGTCAGCTGATGGGCCGCATTCGTATGGGATAGTTGGTCCGGCCGCCGCCTTCGGTGACCCCGACCGGCCCTTTGATACTCACCGCACCCTCGCGCAGCGATCGATTTAGTAGAGGTCACGACCGTTGGAGCAGTTCTTCGGACAACTGTCCCTGCTGCACGGCTGGTTTCCCCCGGCCGTGCAGGGCCTGGCGTTGCTCGTGCTGCTCGTCGCGATCCACTGGCGTGCCCGGGGCTGGCTCAAGCGCGTGCTGCCGGTGGCGGTGATCGCGGCCGTCGCGGTGACGCTGCTGGCGCGGTGGTACATCACCTCGCTCGGCGTCGCCGGTGACCCCGCGCCGACGACGTTGTGGCTCTGGATCGCGATGAGCGGCGCGGCCGCCACGATTTTCCTGGTGGGCTGGCGCGGCATCCGGTGGTGGCGCCGGGGGGTGGCGGTGCTCTCGATACCGCTGTGCCTCCTGTGTGCGGGCATGGCGCTCAACGGCTGGGTGGGCTACTTCCCCACGGCGCTCGCCGCGTGGAACCAGCTGACATCGGTGCCGCTGCCCGACCAGATCGACCGGCTTCGGGTCACCGAGATGCAGGTCGCCGGGACCAGGCCGACCAAGGGGGTGGTGGTGCCGGTGGACATCGACGACAAGGCCCCCTCTGGCTCCCACTTCGCCCACCGCCGAGAATTGGTCTATCTGCCGCCCGCATGGTTCAACAGCAATCCGCCGCCGCGGTTGCCGGCGGTCATGATGGTCAGCTCCGCCTTCAACACACCGGCTGACTGGCTGGGCCCGGGAGGCGCCTTCACCGCGATCGACAACTTCGCGGCCGCGCACCATGGGTTCTCGCCGGTGCTGGTGTTCGTCGATCCCACCGGTTCCTTCGACAACGACACCGAGTGCGTCAACGGCACCCGGGGCAACGCCGCCGATCATCTGACGAAGGACATCAAGCCCTTCATGGTGTCGAACTTCGGCGTCAGCGCCGATCGGGCCAACTGGGGCGTCGCCGGCTGGTCGATGGGCGGTACCTGCGCCGTGGACCTGGCCGTCATGCACCCGGAGCTGTTCAGCGCGTTCGTGGACATCGCGGGTGACCGCGGGCCCAACGGCGGCTCGACGGATCAAACCGTCGCCCGGTTGTTCGGCGGCAACCACGACGCCTGGGCCGCCTTCGACCCGATCACCGTGATGACGAAGCACGGCCACTACGACGGCTTGTCGGGATGGTTCGACGTGCCCGGCTCCGAGGGTGCGCACGACGTCGCGCCGGAAGGCAATCCCGCCCTCATCGCGTCCAGCGGCGATCCCGCGGCCAACCCGGAAGGGCAGGACGTCGCGGCCAACTCACTGTGTGCCGTCGGCACCGCCAACGGCATCGCCTGCGCGGTGGTCACCCAGCCGGGCAAGCACGACTGGCCGTTCGCGGCTCAGGCGTTTGCCGCGGCACTGCCCTGGCTTGCCTCGACGCTGGGCACACCCAGTACCGAACCGGTACAGCTGCCGCACCGGGCCGCGGCCGGGGGACCGCATTAATCGGCTCGCGTTCACCGGTGATAACTGGGTCGGCGAGAATTCACAGCTGACCCTCCCGTAACGGAGCCGACATATGGCCACGGCGAATGGTACGGTTCGCGGCTGTGGCCTTGATGTTGTGCACCACCGGCGGTTCCCGCGGGAAGCCGCTGGTTGCGCAGCTCGCCGCAATAAATGTGCGAATACTCGGGCCGAATTCGCCATTTTCGTCACCGCCTGATCATGTGATCGACGCCCTCGCCTGTCTGCCATGAACCGCCGCCAGTTCCTCGGATCGCTCGCCGCGTCAGTCGTCGCCGGCGTAGGCGCTGCACGGCTCATCGTGGATCCGCAGCCCCGCACGTTTGCCCAAGCCCCGACGGCCCGCATACCGACCTCCGGCCCGACCGCTCCGCAGGCCCTGTTGCCGCCCCCGCCGCTCAGTGCCCGCATCCCGCTGCCCGGCGGCGGCGCCCTGATGAAAATCCCCGGCGAGGGTGACCTGCTCGCGCTGACCGTCGACGACGGCGTCAACAGCGAGGTGGTGCGGGCCTACACGCAGTTCGCCAAGGACACCGGCGTTCGGCTGACGTATTTCGTCAACGGGATCTACGACTCGTGGACCGACAACCTGGACCTGCTTCGCCCATTGGTGGACAGCGGGCAGATCCAGCTCGGCAACCACACCTGGTCACACCCGGACATGACGACATTGACGAAAGAACAAGTAGCCGAACAGCTCTCGCGTAACGACACGTTCCTGAAGAATACGTACGGCATCGGCGCAAAGCCGTATTGGCGGCCTCCTTACGCGAAGCGCAACGCCACCGTGGACGCGGTGGCCGCCGACCTCGGCTACAAGGTCCCCACCTTGTGGTCGGGCTCGCTGTCGGATTCGACGTTGATCACCGAGGACTACATCGTGCAGATGGCCGATCAGTACTTCACACC
>DASTKA010000310.1:0-5508 GCA_035716165.1 Mycobacterium sp.
GAGCGCTCGCCGCAGGCGGCCGCCGCGCACGATCGCGCCGGATGGGTGGGGCTGTTCACCGGTGACGGTCGCGTCGAGGATCCCGTGGGCTCGCGACCGCACGTGGGGCGCGAGCAGATCGGGCGCTTCTACGACACGTTCATCGGTCCGCGTGACATCAAGTTCCATCGCGACCTCGACATCGTCGTCGGCACGACGGTGCTGCGTGACCTCGAACTCGAGGTGGCGATGGGCTCGGACGTGACGATGCACATTCCGGCCTTCCTGCGCTACGACCTCCGAGAAGCCAACGGCGAGTGGCGGATTGGTGAACTGCGGGCCTATTGGGAGCTTCCCGCCATGATGTTGCAGTTCCTGCGTAGCGGCTCGGGCGCCCTGCGCCCCGCGCTGAACCTGTCCAAGGGGCTGTTGCGCAACCAAGGCTGGCGTGGCACCGCGGGTTTCGTGACCGGATTCCGGCGAGCCGGAGCGCGCCACCAGCGACTGGTGACGACGTTTTTGGACGCCGTCGCGCGCAACGACGACATCTCCGCCGCACGGGCGCTGTCATCAGACGCCGCAATGACTTTGGGTGATCGCGACCCGCTCGATCTGGCCGAGCTGATGGAGCGGCTGGACGGGGCACGGGCGACCAAGATCAACAGCGCGGGCCCCACCGTCGTCGTCTCACTCACGTCGGGTCACGGGCGCGCCATCGTGTTCGCCGACGTGGCATCGCGCGGCAACGCGATCGACCGGATCAGGTACTTCCCCGCCTGATCCACCGTCAGTCCGATCTCACCGGACCACCATCAGGGCCAGCGATGCCGCGGACAGGCACAGGTACCCGCCCGGAAAAGCGATGTTGTACAGGACGTGTGCCCTCAGGTGCGTCGCCACCGCACCCACGAAAAACAGCACCAGGCCCGCGGCGGCCGCGATACCCAGGTCGCGCAGCCCCAACAGGCCCACAACCAGCCCGGCGGCCCCGGCCAGCTTCAGCGCCCCCAGCGCCGGTAACCAGGACCGCGGGACCCCGACCTGTGCCGAGTTCGCCAGAACGAATCGCGCCGGAACGAAGTCGGCGACGGCGATCGCGGCGGTGATGGCTGCGGTGACGAGGGTGATCACGACAAGTGCGGTGTGCATTGGATCAATCCCTTGTCGCGCAGCAAGTTCCGCAGCGGCGAGTCGGGTGTGTGCAGTGCGCGCCGCGGCGCACAATCGGTAAGGTCATGGTGCTTGTCTCCTTTGCTACTGGAAGCCCGTCAAACGCGGTCATCTTCTTGACGACTTCTCTGCGGAAAAGGTGACCCGTGAGTGCAACAACGAAGGATTTGGCGGATCTGGCGCAGCGTTTCGACGCCGATCGACGACGCTTGAGGTCGGTCGCGTTTCAGCTACTGGGCTCGGTGGCCGACGCCGATGACGCGGTGCAGTCGGCGTGGCTGAAGGCCAGCCGTGCCGACTACGGCGCCGTCGAGAACCTGTCAGGCTGGTTCACGACGATCGTCGCGCGCGAGGCACTCGACCAGCTTCGGGTGCGCAAGCGCCGCGCCGAACAACCGCTGGCCGAGACCGACGAACTGGACCGGTCGATGCGGACGGCGTCGGCGCCGGCCGACGAGGACGCGTTGCTGTCGGAGTCGGTGAGCAGCGCGCTGCTCGTCGTGCTCGACCGGCTCTCGCCGGCGCAGCGCGTGGCGTTCGTCCTGCACGACGTCTTCGCCATGCCGTTCGAACAGATCGCCGCAGCGACGAATCGGTCAGTGGACGCCGCGAAGAAGCTGGCCAGTAGGGCCCGCGCGCGGCTGCATTCCGGCCCGGCCGCGCAGCCTCGTCGCACGGCCGACCACCTCAAGGTGGTGGAGGCGTTTCTGAGGGCGTCCCGCAGCGGTGATATCGCCGGCCTGCTCGAGCTGTTGGCTCCCGAGGTGGTGCGCACGGTCGATGCGGCCCTGGTTCCGGCGGATGTGCCTACCACAATGCGGGGCGCCGACCAGGTCGCCAGGGAGACTCGGCGGTTCGCCAGGCGGGCGCGCGCCGGTGCTGTCATGCTCATCGACGGGGCACCGGGCATCGTGATCGCGGCCCGCGGTCGCGCTCAGGTCCTGCTGGTGATCGGCATCGGCGCCGACGATCGCATCCATACGATCGACATCACCGGCAATGCCGAGCGAATCCGTCGGGCGGCGCTGGCGCTGCCGCGGTGGCCGACCCAGGAATATCACAACCTCGTCGCGTATCAAGGACGTCAGACACAGGTGGCCGGGGAACCGGCCGCGAGCCAAGACCGGGGAAGCCATGCTCGATAAGCCGTTCCGACGGCGTGACCTGCTGCGGGGTGCCGGCGCGCTGTCCGCGGCGGCGCTGGCGCCGTGGCCGGCGGGGTGCGCCCACGACGACGACGCGCTCACCTTCTTCTTCGCGGCCAACCCGGACGAGCGCGACGCGAGGATGCGCATCGTCGACGAGTTCGCGCGCCGTCATCCCGATATCAAGGTTCGGCCGGTTCAGTCCGGCCCCGGTGTCATGCAACAGCTTTCGACGTTTTGTGCTGGCGGCAAATGCCCCGATGTGCTGATGACCTGGGAACTGTCCTACGCCGTGCTCGCCGACCGCGGAGTGCTGCTGGACATGAACACGCTGTTGGCACGCGATAAGTCGTTTGCCGACCAACTGAAGGCGGACAGCATCCCGGCGCTGTACGAAACCTTCACGTTCAACGGAAAGCAGTACGCACTTCCCGAGCAGTGGTCGGGCAACTACATGTTCTACAACAAACGGCTCTTCGCCGCAGCCGGGGTGCCGTCTCCCCCCAAAACCTGGGAGCAGCCCTGGGATTTCACCGAATTCCTGGCCACGGCCCGCGCGCTGACCAAGCGCGATGCGTCCGGGCGGGCCGCGCAGTACGGCTTCGTCAATACCTGGGGCTCGTATTACTCGGCCGGCCTGTTCGCGATGAACAACGGCGTCGCGTGGTCCGACCCCCGGCTGAATCCGACGCACTTCAACTTCGACAAGCCGGCGTTCCAGGAAGCGGTGCAGTTCTACGCCGATATGGCCAACAAATACCGGGTTGCGCCCAACGCATCGGAGACACAGTCGATGTCGACCCCTAACTTGTTCGCGGTGGGCCGCGCGGCGATGGCGCTCGGTGGACACTGGCGCTACCAGACCTACATCCGCGCCGAGGACCTGGATTTCGATGTCGCTCCGTTGCCGACGGGCCCGGCGCTGGGAAGGGGGCAGGCCGCGTGTTCCAATATCGGCGCCACCGGACTGGCCATCTCGGCGAGCAGCCCACGCAAGGAGCAGGCGTGGGAGTTCGTGAAGTTCGCGACTGGTCCCATCGGCCAGGCGTTGATCGGTGAAACCTGTCTGTTCGTTCCCGTGCTGCGGTCGGCGCTGCGCTCGGAGGGATTCGCCAAGGCTCATCGACGGCTGGCCAATCTCAGTGTGCTCACGGAAGGGCCGGCTTTCTCACAGGGCTTGCCCATCACGCCGGCGTGGGAGAAGGTCAACGCCTTGATGGACCGCAACTTTGGCCCGGTCCTGCGAGGCCGCGAGCCGGCGACGTCATTGAGCGGATTGTCGCGCTCCGTCGACGAAGTGCTGCGCAGCCCATGACCGCGATGGACGCGACTGGCGCCGCCGCCCCGGCGCGGCGGACGACACCGAACGCTTCGAGACCGTGGCGCCGTCGCGCATGGGCGGGCCGGTTGTTCGTCGCGCCCAACATGGTGGCGGTCGCCGTGTTCATGCTCTTCCCGCTGGGCTTCTCGCTGTACATGAGTTTCCAGCAGTGGGACGTGTTCACAGCGCCGAAGTTCGTGGGCCTGAAGAACTTCGGAGACTTGTTCACCTCGGATCCGCTCTTCTTGATCGCGGTCCGCAACACGGTGATCTTCACGCTCGGAACGGTCGTGCCGACGGTCCTCATCAGTCTGGCCGTCGCCGGTGTGCTGAACCGGAAAGTCAGGGGCATCGGAATCTTCCGAACCATCGTCTTTCTGCCACTGGCGATCTCATCGGTGGTAATGGCGGTGGTATGGCAGTTCGTGTTCAACACCGACAACGGCTTGCTCAACATCATGCTCGGCTGGATCGGCCTCGGGCCGGTCCCGTGGCTGGTCGAGCCGCGATGGGCCATGGCCTCCCTGTGCATCGTCAGCGTCTGGCGCAGCGTGCCGTTCGCCACCGTCGTGTTGCTGGCCGCGATGCAAGGTGTTCCGGAGACCGTCTACGAGGCCGCCAAGATCGACGGCGCCAGCGAGATAAGACAATTCGTCTCGATCACCGTTCCGTTGATCCGAGGCTCGATATCGTTCATCGTCATCATCTCGGTCATTCACGCCTTCCAGGCGTTTGACATGGTCTACGTCCTCACCGGACCCAGTGGTGGGCCGGAATCGGCGACCTACGTCTTGGGCATCATGCTGTTCCAGCATGCCTTCTCGTTCCTCGAATTCGGATATGCCTCCGCCCTGGCATGGGTCATGTTCGCCGTTTTGCTGGTGCTGACCGTGGTGCAGTTGCGCGTCAGCCATCGACGATCTTTGGAGAATTCGCGTGGGCTTAAGTGAAGGTGTCATCAGGCACACCGTCCTGCGCGGCGGCATGGTCTATGGCGCACTGCTCGCCGTCGCCTGGTGCGCGCTGTTCCCGATCGCGTGGGCGGTGTCGGGTTCGCTGAAGACCGAAGGCGAGGTGAGCGAGCCCACGCTGCTGCCGGCCCGCCCGCGGTGGTCCAACTACACCGAGGTATTCGCGCTGATGCCGTTCGGGCGAATGTTTTTCAACACCGTGCTGTACGCGGGCTGCGTCACCGCGGGGCATGTCTTCTTCTGCTCACTGGCCGGATATGCGTTCGCGCGATTGGATTTCCGTGGCCGCGACGCTCTGTTCGTCGTATATCTGGGCACATTGATGGTGCCCTTGACGGTGACGGTGATCCCGCAATTCCTGTTGATGCGAACGCTGGGCTGGGTCGACACCCCATGGGCGATGATCGTGCCGGGTTTCTTCGGCAGCGCATTCGGCACGTATCTTATGCGGCAGTTCTTCCGCACCCTGCCCACCGATCTGGAGGAGGCGGCGATACTCGACGGTTGTTCACCGTGGCAGGTCTATTGGCGCATCCTGCTGCCCCATGCGCGGCCGGCGGTGATGGTGCTCGCCGTGCTCACCTGGGTCAACGTCTGGAACGATTTCCTGTGGCCGCTGTTGATGATTCAGCGCAACAGCCTGGCCACCCTGACCCTGGGCCTGGTCCGGATGAAGGGTGAATACGTCGCCCGATGGCCGGTTCTGATGGCAACCTCGATGCTGATCATGCTGCCCCTGGTCATCATCTACGCCATCGCGCAACGCTCGTTTGTCCGCGGAATCGCCGTCACCGGGATGGGCGGTTAGCCATGGCGTCGGTGACCTTCGAGCACGCCACCCGCCGCTATCCGGGAACGGATCGCCCAGCCCTGGACAAGCTGGATCTCGTCGTCGACGACGGCGAGTTCGTCGTTCTGGTGG
>DASTKA010000311.1:0-4108 GCA_035716165.1 Mycobacterium sp.
TGCGTCGTCGGTCCGGACACCACCCTGACCGACGTCAGCGTCGGCGACGGCGCCTCGGTGGTGCGGACCCATGGCACCGCGTCGTCCATCGGTACCGGTGCGACCGTCGGCCCCTTCACCTACCTGCGGCCGGGCACCGCACTGGGCGACGACGGCAAACTCGGTGCGTTTGTCGAGACCAAGAACGCCACCATCGGCACCGGCTCCAAGGTGCCGCATCTGACCTACGTCGGGGATGCCGACATCGGCGAACACAGCAACATCGGCGCGTCCAGCGTGTTCGTCAACTACGACGGCGAGACCAAACGGCGGACCACTATCGGCTCGCACGTGCGCACCGGCTCCGACACCATGTTCGTGGCGCCGGTCACCGTCGGCGACGGCGCCTACACCGGCGCGGGCACGGTGGTGCGTAACGACGTCCCGCCCGGAACGCTGGCGGTATCCGCGGGTCAGCAGCGCAATATCGAGGGTTGGGTGCTTCGCAAGCGTCCGGGCAGCGCGGCCGCGAAAGCGGCCGAGAAAGCCGCCGGTCAGAGCGCCCCACAGGTCTCCGAGGCCAGCCAAGCGCCGGAAGCCGAACCGACACCGTGAATTTGCTAGCTGGCAACCCGGCCACAGTTCCGTACGATTCGCTTCGTACGATGGGGCCTTCAATCCCCCACCCCGACTTGGCGAGGGCAGTGCGTTGAGCCACGACTGGACCGATAACCGAAAAAATCTGATGCTCTTCTCCGGCCGTGCGCATCCGGAGCTGGCCGAGCAGGTGGCCAAGGAGCTTGACGTCCACGTCACCGCACAGACCGCGCGCGAGTTCGCCAACGGCGAGATCTTCGTGCGGTTCCACGAATCCGTTCGCGGCTGTGACGCCTTCGTCCTGCAGTCGGCCCCGGACCCGGTCAACAACTGGCTGATGGAACAGCTGATCATGATCGACGCGCTCAAGCGGGGCAGCGCCAAGCGGATCACCGCCGTCATGCCCTTCTACCCCTACGCCCGGCAGGACAAGAAGCACCGCGGCCGCGAACCGATCTCGGCTCGGTTGGTCGCCGACCTGCTCAAGACCGCCGGTGCGGACCGGATCGTCACCGTCGACCTGCACACCGACCAGATCCAGGGCTTCTTCGACGGACCCGTCGATCACATGCGCGGGCAAAACCTGCTGACCGGCTACATCCGCGACAACTACCCCGACGGCAACATGGTGGTCGTCTCGCCCGACTCCGGCCGGGTGCGCATCGCCGAGAAATGGGCCGACTCGCTGGGCGGCGTCCCGCTGGCGTTCATTCACAAGACCCGCGACCCGCGGGTGCCCAACCAGGTGGTGTCCAACCGCGTCGTCGGTGAGGTGCAGGGGCGGACCTGCGTCTTGATCGACGACATGATCGACACCGGTGGCACCATCGCCGGCGCGGTCAAGCTGCTGCGCGATGAGGGCGCCGGCGACGTGATCATCGCGGCCACCCACGGCGTGCTCTCCGATCCGGCCGCCGAGCGGCTGGCCGCCTGCGGCGCCCGCGAGGTGATCGTGACGAACACCCTTCCGATCGGCGAGGAGAAGCGCTTCCCGCAGCTGACGGTCCTGTCCATCGCACCGCTGCTGGCCAGCACCATCCGCGCCGTATTCGAAAACGGCTCGGTCACAGGGCTTTTCGACGGGGACGCCTAGATGGCTGGCAAGCCAGACGGCACCGTTATCTACCACAACCCACGCTGCAGCACTTCCCGCAAAACGCTGGACCTGCTGCGCGACAACGGCTTTGAACCCACCGTCGTCGAATATCTCAAGACGCCGCCGTCGCGCAGCGAGCTGGTGAAGATGATCCGCGACGCCGGTATCGACGTGCGCACCGCGACCCGCAAGCGCGAGTCACTGTACGACGAGCTCGATCTCGCCAACGCCACGGATGACCAATTGCTCGACGCCATGGTCGAACACCCCATCCTCATCGAACGACCCTTCGTCGTGACGCCGAACGGCACTCGGTTGGCCCGTCCGATCGATGCGGTCCGCGAGATTCTGTGAACCGGTTCGCCAGCTTCGTGGCCGCCGCCGCGATGGTCGCGGTGGCTTTCGCATCCGGAGGCTGCGCACCCAAACCGCCTGACTATCAATCGATCTTGTCGAAAACCTCGACGGCCACCACAACGACCCCGGTGGAGAAGCCGGTCCCCCTGTCGCAGTATCTGCAAAGCATCGGAGTGACCGGGCAACCCGTAGCGCCGGCAGACCTGACCGACCTGACGGTGTCGATACCCACACCCCCGGGTTGGGCACCCTTCACCAGCCCCAATATCAGCCCGCAAACGCTGATCATCTCCCCCGGCGGCAAATTCCCGACGGCGCGGCTGGTGGTGTTCAAGCTGAACGGTGACTTCGACCCGGTCCAGGTGATCAAGCACGGCAACGACGACGCGCAGCTGTTCGAAAACTTCAAGCAACTCGACGCCTCCGGTGCGCCCTACAACGGGTTTCCCTCATCGATGATCCAGGGCAGCTACGACGTCGACGGCATGCGGCTACACAGTTGGAATCGCATCGTCATCCCCACCGGATCACCGCCCGCCCACCAGCGCTACCTGGTGCAGCTGACCATCACCGGCCTGGCCAATCAGGCCGCCGAGCAGTCGACTGACATCAACACGATCATCCACGGATTCGTGGTCGCGGCAAAGTAGCCACCACCGTGCCGCTGCGGTTCGACGTCACTACTGTTATCAGGCATGGCTGACTGGACCGCCGCAGATCTACCGTCGTTCGCCGAACGCACCGTCATCATCACCGGCGCCAATAGTGGATTGGGCGCCGTGACCGCCCGGGAGCTGGCGCGACGAGGGGCCACGATCATCATGGCCGTCCGCAACATCCGGAAGGGCGAGACCGCCGCCCGTCAGATGGCCGGCCAGGTCGAGGTGCGTGAGCTCGACCTGCAGGACCTGTCGTCGGTGCAGAGGTTCGCCGACGGGGTGAGCAAGGCCGACGTGCTGATCAACAATGCCGGCATCATGGCCGCCCCGTTCGCGCTGACGGTCGACGGCTTCGAGACTCAGATCGGCACCAACCATCTCGGTCACTTCGCGCTCACGCACCATTTGCTGCCCAAGCTGACCGATCGGGTGGTGACGGTGTCGTCGATGGCGCACTGGCCCGGAAGCATCAACCTCGACGACGTGAATTGGCAGAACCGGCGCTACTCGCCGTGGCTGGCCTACAGCCAATCCAAGCTCGCCAACCTGCTGTTCACCAGCGAGTTGCAGCGCCGCCTCACCGCCGCCGGTTCGCCGCTGCGCGCGCTCGCGGCCCACCCCGGCTATTCGCACACCAACCTGCAGGGCGCCTCCGGCCGCAAATTGGGTGACACGCTGATGTCGGCCGTCACGAGGGTGGTCGCCACCGACGCCGATTTCGGCGCCCGGCAAACGCTGTACGCGGCGTCTCAGGACCTGCCTGGCGACACCTTCGTCGGCCCGCGATTCGGTCAGATGGGTCGCACCCAACCGGTCAGGCGCAGCCGGCGGGCCAGGGACGCGGCCACCGCGGCGGCACTGTGGTCGCTGTCCGAGCAGCTCACGAAAACGAAGTTTCCTCTCTGAGCGCGTGGGTCACAGAGGCCCCACCCGCCCCTGGCCAAACCAATGTGGGTTTTGCCCACCTTTGAGCGACAAGTGGCTCGCCGGCACGGCCGGTCGCCATGTGCGTGGGCTGCGCGGCCGCCGCGATGTGTCGCTCGAAGGCGGGCACTTGCACTATGCCCTCGGCAGAGTGACAGCTGTGACGGCCGCCCATCGCAGATTTCCCCTCTGAGGTGCGGATGCGCTAACCTGGCCGGGCGTCACGGCGAGGGTGGCTGGCTGGCCAGCACCGTTATCGACGGAGACCGACGAATCGTCGCGACCCTGGCCGTGCCCCGAAACACAGGCGAGCACACAGGAGCGACAAGATGGCCAAGCAAGCACTCAACCAGTTGAAGGTCGCGGTCCGCGGCGAGACCGGCAAGGGTGCGTCCCGGCGAGCCCGCCGCGACGGCAAGATCCCGGCCGTCCTCTACGGCCACGGCAGCGACCCGCAACACCTGGAACTGCCCGGCCATGACTTCGCCGCGGTGCT
>DASTKA010000312.1:0-2395 GCA_035716165.1 Mycobacterium sp.
CTTGCCCGACGGCGTCTTCGGGATGGTCCCCGGACCCAGCACCACCACGTTGCGCGGCCGCACGTCGACCTCGGCCACCACCTCACGGGCAACCAGGTGCTCGATGCGGCGCACCTCGGCGTGGTCCTGGAAGGCGTTTGACTCCACGGCCACGGCGAACGTCTCGCGGGAATGGCCGGCGTCCAGCCGCACCGCCACCGCGCAGCCGGGCCGCACCCCCTCGACGCGGCAGGCGGCGCGCTCGATATCGGTGGGATAGATGTTGCGGCCCGCCATGATGATGACGTCCTTGACGCGGCCGCAGACCACCACGTGGCCCTCCTCCGTGAGGTAGCCGAGATCACCGGTGTCATACCAGCCGTTCTCGTCCTGCGCGGAGATGAAGCCGCCCATGGTGAGGTAGCCGGGCGTCAACGACTCGCCGCGCAGTTCGATGACACCGACGCCGCGCGCGGGCATCACATCGCCGTTCTCGTCGATGATGCGCGCCTCCAGGTCCCGCAGCAGCGGGCCGAGCGTGGCCAGCCGGCGGGTGTTGCCCTTGGTGGCGGGCACGGCGCGGCGCAGGGCGGCGAGCAGGTCGGCGTCGACCTCGTCGACGACCAGCCCGGCGTTGCACTCCGAGAACGACACGGCCAGCGTGGTCTCGGCCATCCCGTAGGCCGGCAGGATCGCCGACGGCCGCAGGCCGAACGGCTTGCCGGCGTCGAGCAGGTCCTCGACGTCGGCGGGTTCGACGGGCTCGGCACCGGACAGCGCGAACCGCAGGGTGGACAGGTCGAAGTCACCCGGCTTGGCGTTGCGGCGCAACCGCTTGGCCAGCAGCGCATAGGCGAAGTTGGGCGCCGCGGTCATGGTGCCCTTGTACTTGTCGATGAGCTTGGCCCACAGCAGCGTGTCGCGCAGGAAGTCCATCGGAGTGACCTTGACCAGCTCGGCTCCGAAGTACATGGGAATGGTCAGGAACCCGACCATGCCCATGTCGTGGAAGCAGGGCAGCCAGCTGACCATGACGTCCTTGGTGACGTCGTACTGGGCGCCGATGAACATCGCCTCGGCGTTGGAGTAGATGTTGCGGTGGGTGATCTGCACCGCCTTGGGAGATCCGGTGGACCCCGACGTCAGCTGCATCAGCGCGAGCGCGTCCTCGCCGACCTCGACGGGTTCGATCGGTTCGGCGGCCAGGAGGTCGGGGACGGTGAGGACCTTGATGCCCTTCTCCTCCAGGACCGGGATGGCCACCATGAAGGGCTCCGAGACGATGACGGCGGTCGCCTCGATCATGCCGATGACCTTCATGGTGTCCTCGGCCCACACGGCCAGGTCGGTCCGCGGCGTGGGCTGGTGCAGCATGGTCAGGCTGGCCCCGCGCATCCAGAGGCCCTGCGCCGTCGGCGCGATCTCCACCGGGTAGCCGGCGAGCACACCCACGGCGTCGCCGGGTCCGATGCCGGCAGCGGCCAGGCCACCCGCGATACGACGCGCGCGCTCGTGGACCTCGCCCCAGGTGTGGCGGATCGGTTCGTGGGGTTCACCGGTGACCATGCCCGTCGTCGCGGACCGGGCATTGCGGTACATCTTCTCGGTAAACCTGCTCACAAGATCCTCCTCGGTTTCCGCCCTCGTCCCAACGCCCGCGATCTCATGGTCCGCCCGCTGGGCAACGCTCCGCCGCAGGCACGCGAACACAGTTGGGCGGCGGTTCGGTGTCGAATCGGTAATGCGTCCGCACTCGCTGTGATCCAGCGGCGTTCGGTCGCCTCACATGCGCGACCCGGGCCCGCGAAACCCCGATGGGCCGCATCCAGCAATCGGCCACCGGAACGCCCGGCGGACGACGAATTCATCTGATCCCGCTCAACGCATCCCGTCACCGCGGCTTATCTTAAACTCCCCTTAAGGAAGCGCCAAACCAAGACACAAGTTGGGAAGATAGTCACACTTCGCTGGGTGTAGGCACCACGCGCGCGCCCACCACCGGCCCGCTGGCCACCCGCACCGTCCGGCAGACACCCGCCCCGGACACCTCGGTGCCCACGTCGACCGCCGCCGACGCGGACGGGCACAGGAAGGCGCACGTCGGACCCGAACCGGATACGACGCCGGCCAGCGCCCCCGCCTCGACGCCCGCGCGCAACGTCCGCCGCAGGCCGGGCTGCAGGCTCACCGCGGCCGCCTGCATCTCATTGCCCAGCAGCCCCGCCAACTGCTCGGCGTCGCCGGCCGCCAGGGCGGCCAGCACCGGCCCGGGCGCGGGCAGCCGGGGCGGTTTCCCCGCCTCCCGCAGCCGGTCCAGTTCGGCGAAGACATCCGGCGTCAGCAACTCGCTGTCGGCGAACGCCAACACCCAGTGAAAGGTGTTGCGGGACAACACCGTCGCCAATTCTTCGCCGCG
>DASTKA010000313.1:0-5395 GCA_035716165.1 Mycobacterium sp.
GCAGCAGCCCGTGCTTTATCCGCGCGGCACGCTGGCCATGGCCAACGCGGGGCCCGGCACCAACGGCAGCCAATTCTTCCTGGTCTACAAGGACTCCCAGTTACCGCCGCAATACACCGTGTTCGGCACGATTCAGCCCGACGGGCTGGCCACCCTGGACAAAATCGCCAAGGCCGGCGTCGCCGGTGGTGGCGAAGACGGGGCGCCGGCCACCGAGGTGACCATCACCTCGCTGCTGCTCGACTAACCGCGGCCGGCGCGAAACTCCCTCTGATCGGCGGGATTCGCCCGACGCGCATCCTCGACGGCTTATGGTCGTTGGGTGAATCTGGATCCGGACTCATTCGGCCACTACCGAATACTGGAGTTGTTGGGACGCGGCGGCATGGGACGCGTCTACCGCGCTTACGACGCGACCACGGACCGGGTGGTGGCGCTGAAAGTGCTTCCGCCGCATCTGGCGGAGGATCAGGACTTCCAGCACCGGTTCCGCCGAGAGGCCCGCATAGCGGCCGGTCTCAGCGACCCGCACGTGGTGCCGATTCACGGTTATGGCGAGATCGACGGCCGGCTGTACGTCGACATGCGGCTGATCGAGGGGCGCCACCTGTCGCAGTACATCGCCGAAAACGGCGGCCGGCTCAGCCCGGAGCAGACGGTCGCGGTGATCGAACAGGTTGCGGCTGCGCTGGATAGCGCGCGACAGGTGGGGTTGATCCACCGCGACATCAAGCCGATGAACATCTTGGTCACCACCGCACGCAACTTCGTCTATCTGATCGACTTCGGCCTCGCGCGCGCGGAGGCCGACACTCAGCTCACGCAGACCGGCGCCACGATGGGCACCGTCGCCTACATGGCGCCCGAGCGCTTCAAAGGCAGGACGGATCATCGCGCCGACGTCTACTCGTTGGCCTGTGTCTTGCACGAATGCCTGACCGGCAAGCGCCCCTTCGCCGGGGACAGCCTCGAAGAACAGCTCAACGCGCACCTGAACGCTCCCCCGCCGCGACCGTCGGAAATCGCACCCGGGGTACCTCCCGCCTTCGACGCGGTCGTCGCTCGCGGCATGGTCAAGGATCCCGACCAGCGGTATCAGACGGCGATGGAACTCGCCGAGGCCGCACGGGCAGCCCTGCCGGTCGGGACGGCCCCGCCCGCGCCGCCTTCCCCGCCGCCCGGCGCGTCGATGCCGGCACCCGCGGCGCCCCCGTCGGGCACCGGACCGGATCCGCGGCTGCAGCACGGCCGCCCAACGCACTCAAGGCGTTTGCTGGTGGGGATCGTCGGCGCGTCGGCCCTGGCGCTGGTCGCGGTGGCGGCGTTGGTGTTCGCCCTGGTGTCCCAAAGTCACGGTTCCACGGACAGCGCGGCATCCTCCACCCAGAGCCGGGTTCGGGTTCCGGGCAGGACCGGATCAAACCCCGGTTCCAGCGGACCGGCATCGGCGACGGTGCCGCCGCTGCCTGCGTTCGCACCGCCGCCCGAGCTGGGCGCCAACTGCCAATATCGCTCGGTGCCGGATTCGGTCAGCCGGCCGGTGAACCCGCCGCCGTCGGGCCGGGTGTCCACCAATCCCCCGCAGATCGGTGCCGTCATCTCCACCAACGTCGGTGACATCGGCATTCAGCTCGCCAATTCCGAGTCCCCGTGCACCGTGAACAGCTTCATCAGCCTGGTCAAGCAGGAATTCTTCGACAACACGCAGTGCGCCCGGCTGATCAGCTCCCAAGATGGCGGATCGCTGTTGTGCGGCGGCCCCGAAGTGGACGGATCCGGCGGCCCCGGTTACGAATTCGCCGACGAATACCCCGCCAACCAATACAAGCCCGACGACCCCGCGCTGCGCGCGACGGTGATGTACCCGCGGGGCACCATCGTCATGGCCACCGAGGGACCCGACACCAACGGCAGCCAATTCGCCTTGATCTTCAAGGATTCCGAGATGGAACCGCAGAGCACGGTGTTGGGCAGCATCGACCAGGCGGGGCTGGCGACACTGGACAAGATCGCCCAGGCCGGTATCGCCGGCAATCGTCAAAGCGGTGCGCCCACCAACCCGGTGAAGATCACCTCGGTGCGACTGAGCTAGGCCTCGCGCCGACTCACGCCGCCGACGTCACGCGGTAGACGTCGTACACGCCTTCGACGTTGCGCACGACGTTGAGCAGGTGGCCGAGGTGCTTGGGGTCGCCCATCTCAAAGGTGAAGCGGCTGATCGCGACTCGGTCACCGGAGGTGGTCACCGACGCGGACAAGATGTTCACCTTCTCGTCGGCCAGCACCCGCGTGACGTCCGAGAGCAGCCGGTGTCGGTCGAGCGCCTCGACCTGGATGGCCACCAGGAACACCGACGACGGCGACGGCGCCCAATGCACATCGATGATGCGCTCGGACTGCTGCTGCAGCGAGGCGGCGTTGGTGCAGTCGGTGCGGTGCACGCTCACTCCACCGCCGCGGGTGACGAACCCCATGATCTGGTCGCCGGGCACCGGTGTGCAGCATTTCGCCAGCTTGGTCAGCACGCCGGGGGCGCCGGGGACCGAGACGCCGACTTCATCGCTGCTGCGTGGGCGGCGCAACATGGTTGTCGGCGTGGAGCGTTCGGCCAGGTCCTCTTCGGCCTGGTCGATCCCGCCGAGTTCGGCCAGCAGCCGCTGCACGACGTGCCGGGCCGACACATGACCCTCGCCGACCGCGGTGTAGAGCGCGGAGACGTCGGTGTAGTGCAGCTCGCGGGCCACCGCCGCCAGCGTTTCGCCATTGACCAAGCGCTGCAACGGAAGTCCGCCGCGACGCACCTCGCGGGCCATGGCGTCCTTGCCGGATTCCAGGGCCTCCTCGCGGCGCTCCTTGGCGAACCACTGCCGGATCTTGGCCTTGGCGCGGGGTGAGACCACGAACTGCTGCCAGTCGCGCGACGGCCCGGCGTTGGCCGCCTTGGAGGTGAAGACCTCGACGACTTCCCCGTTTTCCAGCTTGCGTTCCAGCGCCACCAGCCGGCCGTTGACCCGGGCGCCGATGCAGCGGTGGCCGACCTCGGTGTGCACCGCGTAGGCGAAGTCCACCGGCGTGGAACCGTTGGGCAGCGTGATCACGTCCCCCTTGGGGGTGAACACGAAGATCTCTTGTACCGCAAGGTCGTAACGCAGCGACTCGAGGAATTCACCCGGGTCCGCGGCCTCCCGTTGCCAGTCGAGCAGCTGGCGCATCCAGGCCATGTCGTCGATCTCGGCGGCGGCATGCGGATGCGGAACGCCGTTGCGCCCCTTGGCTTCCTTGTAGCGCCAATGCGCCGCGATGCCGTATTCCGCGGTGCGGTGCATGTCGCGGGTCCGGATCTGCACTTCCAGCGGCTTGCCCTCCGGCCCCACCACGGTGGTGTGCAACGACTGGTAGACGCCGTACCGTGGCTGGGCGATGTAATCCTTGAACCGTCCGGCCATCGGCTGCCACAGCGAATGCACCACGCCGACAGCGGCATAGCAGTCCCTGATCTCGTCGCACAGGATGCGGATACCGACCAGGTCGTGGATGTCGTCGAAGTCCCGGCCCTTGACGATCATCTTCTGGTAGATCGACCAGTAGTGCTTGGGGCGGCCCTCCACCGTCGCCTTGATCTTCGACGCGTTCAGGGTGTTGACGATCTCGGCGCGGACCTTGGCCAGGTAGGTGTCGCGCGACGGCGCCCGCCCGGCGACCAGCCGAACGATCTCCTCGTACTTCTTGGGATGCAGGATCGCGAAGGACAGGTCTTCCAGTTCCCACTTGACGCTGGCCATCCCCAGCCGATGCGCAAGGGGCGCAATGACTTCCAGCGTCTCGCGGGCTTTGCGCGCCTGCTTTTCCGGCGGCAGGAACCGCATGGTGCGCATGTTGTGCAGCCGGTCGGCGACCTTGATCACCAGCACGCGGGGATCGCGCGCCATCGCGGTGATCATCTTGCGGATGGTCTCGCCCTCGGCGGCGCTGCCCAGCACCACCCGGTCCAGTTTCGTCACACCGTCGACGAGATGGCCCACTTCCTCACCGAACTCCTCGGACAGTGCGTCCAGGGTGTACCCGGTGTCCTCCACGGTGTCGTGCAACAGCGCGGCCACCAAAGTCGTGGTGTCCATGCCCAATTCGGCCAGAATGGTGGCGACGGCCAGCGGGTGGGTGATGTACGGGTCGCCGGAATGACGTAGCTGGGTGGCGTGGCGCTGGTCGGCGACCTCGAAGGCGCGCTGCAGCAGGGACACGTTGGCCTTGGGGTAGATCTCCCGGTGCACCGCCACCAGCGGTTCGAGCACCGGGTTCAGCGTGCTGCGCTGGGCCGTCATCCGGCGGGCCAGCCTGGCCCGCACCCGCCGCGACGCGCTGCTCGATGTCTTTAGGGATTCGGACGGTGGCTCCGGAACCTCTATCGGCTGCGTGTTGGCCGGCGACTCGGGGGCTTCAGTGGGCGCGTCAAGCGCTTGCGCCGCGCTGTTTTCCTCCGCCACGTTGGTCACCTCCGAATTCGAGGATATCTCCACTTGATCCGATTGCCCGCCTCCTCCTCACGCCGCTTCGCGGCGCGCATCGTCGCCGGAGGCAAGAGGGCTACTCACAACTCAGGCTGTGTACTGCCAACGGCGCGACCGCTTCCCGGCCGCGCAACCCGCCGAGTTCGAACACCACCGCCGCCGCGATCACGTTGGCCCCGGCGCGCTCCAGCAGCCGCGCCGCCGCGGCCAGGGTGCCGCCGGTGGCCAGCACGTCGTCGATGATCATGATGTCGCGTCCGCGCAGGTCGAGTCCGTCGCCGGGAATCTCCAGCGTCGCGCTGCCGTATTCCAGGTCGTACCGCTCTGCATGCACCGGGGGCGGTAGTTTGCCCGCCTTGCGAATGGCCAGCACGCCGGTTTGCAGCCGGTCGGCGACCGCCGCCGCGACCAGGAACCCCCGGGCCTCGATGCCGGCCACCAGATCGGCTTCGGACGCGAGCTCGGCCAACGCGCCAGTGATCGCCGTCATCGCCGTCGCGTCGGCGAACAGCGGGGTGAGGTCCTTGAACTGGACACCCGGCTTGGGGAAATCGGCCACCTTGCGCGTCAGCGACGCGATCAGCTCGGCCACCGGCGTCCGCCCACCGGCGTCCGTCACGGCAGCCTCACTGGATCAGGGCCCATCGGTCCATATTCCAGCCCGCGCCCCAACGGGTCGGGTTCTTGCTCACCGCGTACATCTTCTTGGAGGTCAACAGCGTGCGCTGCTGCCGGTAAAGCGGCAGGGTGGGCATATCGCCCCACAGTACCGGCGCGGTCTCGGTCAGGAGCCTGGCACGCTCGGCGGTGTCGGCCGAGACCGCCAGCGCGCCGATTGCGTTGTCGACCTGGGGATTGCTGTATCCGGACAGGTTGTTGCCGTTGCC
>DASTKA010000314.1:0-7243 GCA_035716165.1 Mycobacterium sp.
CGACACGCTGGTGCCGGTCAACAACCGGTGGCAAATCGGCGAGGCTTTGGACGCCGCAAGGTATTACGCCGACGTCACCGGCCGGCGGGTTTCGGTGGAGTACGCGTTGATCCGTGACGTCAACGACCAGCCCTGGCGCGCCGACCTTTTGGGACAGCGGCTGCACCGCGCGCTCGGGCCCTTGGTGCACGTGAATTTGATTCCGCTCAACCCGACGCCGGGCAGTGAGTGGGACGCCAGCCCCAAGCCGGTCGAGCGGGATTTCGTCCGGCGCGTCCGCGCAAAAGGGGTGTCCTGCACGGTGCGCGACACACGCGGGCGCGAGATCAGCGCCGCCTGCGGACAGCTGGCCGCCGAAGGCGGCTAGCCGGTGAACCGGAAGGACCGCGCGAACGTCTTCCAGGTATGACGCCAGCAACCGGGGGTGCGCCTTGATTCGCTTGTTCTCGCCGCTCAAATTGTTTGTCGCGGCCGTTGTCGCCGCAGCACTGATGGTGGTCCTGTGCGGTGCGCCGCGCGCGGCCGCCGCCGACGACCGACTGCAATTCACCGGGACCACCCTCAGTGGCGCGCCGTTCAACGGCGCCACCCTGCAGGGCAAGCCCGCGGTGCTGTGGTTCTGGGCGCCGTTCTGCCCGTTCTGCAACGCCGAGGCCCCCGGCGTCAGCCGGGTGGCGGCCGCTAACCCCGGTGTCACCTTCGTCGGCGTCGCGGCGCACTCGGACGTGGGAGCGATGCAGAACTTCGTGTCGAAATACGGCCTGAACTTCACCAACCTCAACGACGCCGACGGGTCCATCTGGGCGCGCTACAACGTCCCCTGGCAGCCCGCCTACGTGTTCTACCGCGCGGACGGCAGCTCGACGTTCGTGAACAACCCGACCTCGGCGATGTCACAGCAGGAACTCTCCGACCGGGACTCCGCCCTGAGGTCCTGACCCGGAGGACCAGGGTCTGGTCGGCCTGGCCTTCGCCGCCGGATTGGTGGCCGCGCTGAACCCGTGTGGGTTTGCCATGCTGCCCGCCTATCTGCTGCTCGTGGTGCGCGGCGAACGCCCGGGGGCGTCGTCGGGTGTGGCCGCCGCCGGCCGGGCGCTGGCGGCCACCGTGGGGATGGCGCTGGGCTTCCTGACGGTGTTCGGCCTGTTCGGCGCGCTGACCGTATCGGCCGCCACGACCGTGCAGCGGTTGCTGCCCTACGCCACCGTGCTCGTCGGGGCGGCGCTGATAGTGCTCGGACTGTGGCTGCTGTCGGGCCGGGTGCTGCCGACCCTGACCCTGCGAGCGCCGGGCCCGCGATGGGCACCCACAGCCCGGCTGGGCTCGATGTACGGCTACGGCGTCAGCTATGCGATCGCCTCGCTGTCGTGCACCATCGGCCCATTTCTGGCCGTCACCGCCGCGGGCCTGCGCGGGGGATCGGCCGTTACCGGCGCGGCGATCTACCTCGCCTATACCTCGGGGCTGACCCTGGTCGTGGGCGTGCTGGCCGTCGCCGCTGCGACGGCGAGCACCGCGATGGCCGATCGGCTACGCCGAATCCTGCCGTTCGTCAACCGGATCGGTGGGGCGCTGCTGGCGCTGGTGGGGCTGTACGTGGCCTACTACGGCAGCTACGAGTTGCGGCTTTTCGGCGCAAACGGCAGTCCGCAGGACGCGGTGATCACCGCGGCCGGACGCCTGCAGGGCGCGGTGGCCGGCTGGGTGCATCAGCACGGAATATGGCCGTGGGTGACGGCCGCGCTCGCGTTGGTGGTCTTCGTGGTCGGCAGCGCCTGGCATCGCCGCGCAACGCTAGGGCAGACGGCGCGGCGGCTACCTGATCCAGCCGCGGCGGCGACCCCACAGGTCGCGGATCAGCGCCACCAGGATCAGCGCCGCAAACCCGATCAGGAACCAGTTCTCGATGTGGCCGACGTGATTGCCCCGCAGCATCGCCAGCAGGAATCCGAAGCCGATCAGCCCGGCAATGTGCCAGGTCCGGTGATTGATCCTGCTCCAGCCCCACGCTGCCGACGGCACCTCGACGGCGTCGACGCCGTCGAAGTGCTGCACCTCGGTACTGGCCACGGCGAATCCCCTTCGGATCGGATTGGCTTGTTGAACCAAATTCTGGCACACCCCCGCCGGCCTGGAAGGGCATGGCCCGGCAGATGGCCCCCGTGGGGTGCCGGGCGGCACAATGAATGAGTGACCAACCCGATGACCGACGGGCAAACGCGGGACCGGCTGCGCGTGCTGGTGCTGGGTAGCACCGGCTCCATCGGCACCCAGGCGCTGGACGTCATCGCCGCCAACCCGGACCGCTTCGAGGTGGTCGGCCTGGCCGCGGGCGGGGCCAACCTGGACACGTTGTTGCGGCAGCGCGCCGAGACCGGTGTGACCAACATCGCGGTCGCCGACGAGCGCGCGGCCCAGCTGGCCGGCGACATCCCCTTCTGCGGGCCCGACGCGGCAACCCGGCTGGTCCAGGAGACCGGCGCCGACGTCGTCCTCAACGCGCTGGTGGGGGCGCTGGGACTGCGGCCCACACTGGCCGCCCTGGAGTCGGGGGCCCGCCTGGCGCTGGCCAACAAAGAATCCCTGATCGCCGGCGGCCCGCTGGTGCTGCGCGCCGCCAAGCCGGGCCAGATCGTGCCCGTCGACTCCGAACATTCCGCACTGGCCCAATGCCTGCGTGGTGGGGCCCCCGACGAGGTCGCCAAGCTGGTGCTGACCGCCTCCGGCGGCCCCTTCCGCGGCTGGACCGCCGCCCAGCTCGAGGACGTCACGCCGGAGCAGGCCGGCGCCCACCCGACGTGGTCGATGGGGCCGATGAACACCCTGAACTCGGCCTCGCTGGTCAATAAGGGGCTGGAACTCATCGAGACGCACCTGCTGTTCGGCATTCCGTACGACCGCATCGAGGTCGTCGTGCACCCCCAGTCGATTGTTCATTCGATGGTCACCTTCGTCGACGGTTCGACCCTGGCCCAGGCCAGCCCGCCGGACATGAAGCTGCCGATTTCGCTGGCCCTGGGCTGGCCGCAGCGTGTTCCCGGCGCGGCCGCCAGCTGCGACTTCAGCAGGGCGTCTAGCTGGGAATTCGAGCCGCTGGACGACGACGTTTTCCCGGCCGTGGAGTTGGCCCGGCACGCCGGCCAGACCGGCGGCTGCATGACCGCCGTCTACAACGCGGCCAACGAGGAGGCGGCGGAGGCCTTCCTCGCCGGCCGGATCGGCTTCCCCGCGATCGTCAAAACCATCGCCGACGTGCTGCACGCCGCCGACCAATGGGCGCCCAAATTTGGGGAAGTACCCGCTACCGTGGATGAGGTACTCGACGCGCAGCGCTGGGCACGGGAGCGGGCGCAGCGTTCGGTCGCACGAGCCCAGACCGCCCGGGTGTCAGCAAAAGCCTCCGGAATGGTGTGAGAAAGGTCTTGCAGCGGAGATGATGTTTGTTATCGGCATTGTGCTGTTCGCACTGGCCATCCTGATCTCGGTGGCCCTGCACGAGTGCGGGCACATGTGGGTTGCCCGCGCGACCGGCATGAAGGTGCGCCGCTACTTCGTCGGTTTCGGCCCCACCCTGTGGTCGACCCGGCGCGGGGAAACCGAGTACGGTTTCAAAGCCGTTCCGCTGGGGGGCTTCTGCGACATCGCCGGCATGACGTCGGTGGAGGAACTGGCCCCCGACGAGACCGAGCGCGCCATGTTCAAGCAGGCGGTCTGGAAGCGGGTCGCGGTCCTGTTCGCCGGCCCGGCCGCGAACTTCATCATCTGCCTGGTGCTGCTCTACGGCGTCGCGCTGATCTGGGGGCTGCCGAACCTGCATCCGCCGACACGGGCCGTTGTCGGCGAAACCGCTTGTGTCGCACCGGAAGTGGCGCCGGGCAAGATCGCCAACTGCACCGGCCCGGGGCCCGCGGCGCTCGCCGGAATACGGCCCGGCGACGTCATCGTCAAGGTGGGTGACACCCCGGTGTCGACCTTCGAGGACATGGCCGCGGCCATCCGCAAGGTGCACGGCAACGTCCCGATCGTCGCCGAGCGCAACGGCACCCGGATCACCACGTCCGTCGACGTCACCAGCACCCAGCGCTACCTCGCCACCGGAACCAACGGGCAGGGCGGTCAGCAGCAACCCTCGACGGTCGGGGCCATCGGCGTCGGCGCCGTCAAGGTCGCACCCACGCGCTACGGGGTGTTCACCGCGATCCCGGCCACCGTCGCGTTCGCGGGTGACCTCACCGGCGAGGTGGGCAAGGCGCTCGTCGCGATCCCGACGAAGGTCGGGGCGCTGGTGCACGCCATCGGCGGCGGGCAGCGCGACCCGCAGACGCCGATGAGCGTCGTCGGAGCCAGCATCATCGGCGGCGACACCGTCGACCACGGATTGTGGGTGGCGTTCTGGTTCTTCCTGGCCCAGCTGAATCTCATCCTGGGCGCCATCAACCTGGTGCCGCTGCTGCCCTTCGACGGCGGCCACATCGCCATCGCGGTGTTCGAGAAGATCCGTAACATGGTCCGGTCGGCCCGCGGCATGGTCGCGGCCGCGCCGGTGAATTACCTCAAGCTGATGCCGGCGACATACGTCGTGCTGGTGTTCGTGGTCGGTTACATGCTGCTGACCGTGACCGCCGATCTGGTCAACCCGATCAGGCTCTTCCAATGACGAGAGAAGGAAACACGTGTCCGTAGGCCTGGGCATGCCGGACGCCCCGGCGCCCACGCTCGCCCCCCGGCGCAAAACGCGCCAACTGATGGTCCGCGACGTCGGGGTCGGCAGCGACCATCGCATTTCGGTGCAATCCATGTGCACCACCAAGACTCATGACGTCAACACCACGCTGCAGCAGATCGCCGAGTTGACCGCGGCGGGCTGCGACATCGTCCGCGTAGCTTGCCCCCGCCAGGAGGACGCCGACGCGCTGGCCGAAATCGCCCGGCACAGCCAGATCCCGGTGATCGCCGACATCCACTTCCAGCCCAAGTACATCTTTGCCGCCATCGACGCCGGCTGCGCCGCCGTGCGGGTAAACCCGGGCAACATCAAGGAATTCGACGGCCGGGTTGGCGAGGTCGCCAAGGCCGCCGGGGCGGCGGGCATCCCGATTCGCATCGGCGTCAACGCGGGCTCGTTGGACAAGCGGTTCATGGAGAAGTACGGCAAGGCCACTCCCGAGGCGCTGGTCGAGTCCGCGCTGTGGGAGGCCTCGCTGTTCGAGGAGCACGGCTTCGGCAACATCAAGATCAGCGTCAAGCACAACGACCCGGTGGTGATGGTCGCCGCGTACGAGCAGCTGGCGGAACAATGCGATTACCCGCTGCACCTGGGCGTCACCGAGGCCGGTCCCGCCTTCCAGGGCACCATCAAGTCCGCGGTCGCCTTCGGCGCGCTGCTCTCGCGCGGGATCGGCGACACCATCCGGGTGTCGCTGTCGGCGCCGCCGGTCGAGGAAGTCAAGGTCGGCATCCAGATCCTCGAGTCGTTGAACCTGCGACCGCGCGGGCTGGAGATCGTGTCGTGCCCGTCGTGCGGTCGCGCCCAGGTCGACGTCTACACCCTGGCGAACGAGGTCACCGCCGGCCTGGACGGTCTGGATGTGCCGCTGCGTGTCGCCGTGATGGGTTGCGTCGTCAACGGTCCGGGCGAGGCCCGCGAGGCCGACCTCGGCGTCGCATCGGGAAATGGCAAGGGCCAGATCTTCGTTCGGGGCGAAGTGATCAAGACGGTGCCCGAAGCCAAGATCGTCGAGACGCTGATCGAAGAGGCTCTACGGCTCGCCGCCGAAATGGGTGCCGAGACGAGCGGCGATGGCGGGCCCGAAGCAACATCCAGCGGTTCACCTGTTGTCACCGTAAGCTGATAAAGGCCAGCGCCCGGTCGAAAAGTTCGCACCACAGAGAGTTCGTCCTATGTCGGCTCCGCCCCTGTTCCGCCTTGTCGGTGAGCGACGGGTGTCCGTAGTGCGCGACGCGGCCGCCGTCTGGCGGGTGCTCGACGACGATCCCGTCGCGTCGTGCATGGTCGCCGCCCGGGTGGCGGACCACGGCATCGACCCGAATTCGATCGGCGGCGAACTGTGGACGTTGCGCGGCGCGCAGGATTCGCTGTGCTTCGCCGGCGCCAACCTGATTCCGCTGCGCGGCGCGCCATCGGATCTGAGCGCCTTCGCCGACGAGGCCATGCGCGGCACGCGGCGCTGCTCGTCGCTGGTCGGCAGGGCCGACCTGGTGATGCCGATGTGGGAGCGGCTCGAGGCGGCCTGGGGTCCGGCTCGTGACGTGCGCGACCACCAGCCGCTGCTGGCGTTGTCCAGCCACCCGAGCTGCGACCTCGACACCGGTGTGCGGCAGGTCCGGCCCGAAGAGCTGGACGCCTACCTGGTGGCCGCCGTCGACATGTTCATCGGCGAGGTCGGCGTCGACCCTCGCCTCGGTGACGGCGGTCGCGGCTACCGGCGGCGGGTGGCCAGCCTGATCACGGCGGGGCGCGCCTGGGCCCGGTTCGAGCAGGGCCAGGTCGTCTTCAAGGCCGAGGTGGGCTCGCAGTCCCCGAGGGTGGGTCAGATCCAGGGCGTCTGGGTGCATCCGGAGTGGCGCGGGCTGGGCCTGGGCACCGCCGGGACCGCGACGGTCGCCGCGGTGATCGTCGGCACCGGGCGCACCGCCAGCCTCTACGTCAACAGCTTCAACACCGTGGCGCGCGCCGCCTATGCCCGCGTGGGCTTCGCCGAGATCGGCACCTTCGCGACGGTGCTGCTCGACTAGCGTCCGGCGTATTACCGCGGCGCCTTTGGGCCGCCCGGCTGCGCGGGCGCTGGGCGACGAACGCCCGGCTGGCAGGGCACCCCGGCGCTGAGCAGTGATCCTCCCGCGTTACATCACGGTTGGGTCTCGGTGTGTCGGCGCCGCTGTTCAGGCCGCAGTTCTTAACATCAGCACCGATGGTAACTCGAACAACAATGGCCTCAGCCGCCTCAGGTGTGCTGTTGCTCGCGGTCGTCGCTCTGTCCGGATGCACGCCGCGGCCGGAGGGCCCGCGCCCGGCCGCCGAGAAATTCTTCCGTGCCCTGGCCGTCGGTGACACGGCGACCGCCGCCCAGCTCAGCGACAGCCCGAACGAGGCGCGCGAAGCCCTCAACGCGGCCTGGTCCGGCCTGCAGGCGTCCCACCTCGATGCGCAGCTCCTCAACTCCAAGTACGCCGAGGACAGCGGCACGGTCGGCTACCGCTTCACCTGGCACCTGCCCAAAAA
>DASTKA010000315.1:0-4178 GCA_035716165.1 Mycobacterium sp.
GATGGCAGCAGGGCTGGGTGGTGCCCGCGGGTGACCCCGGCACCATCACGCTGACGTTCGCCTCCAATTCGCCCTACCGGGCGGGCCTGGCGGTGGGGCTGGCCCTGCTGCCGCTGCTGGCCCTGCTGGCCCTGTGGCGCACCCGAAGACGGGGCCTCGACCACACCGCCGTGCCCGCGCGACCGTGGCGGCCCGGAGCCTGGGCGGCCGTCCCGGCGGTGGCCGCCGCCGGGGTGATCGCCGGCGCGGGTGGTGTGCTGGTGCTGGGGGCGGCCCTGGGCCTGCGGTACGCGCTTCCCCGGCGGCGCTGGGAGCGCCTCAGCGTGGCATCCGGCGCCGGCGGGCTGATTCTGGCCGGAGCGGTGCTGTCACGTCAGCCGTGGCGATCGGCCGACGGCTACGCGGGCCATTCCGCGAGTGTGCAGCTGCTGGCGCTGATTTCGCTTGCGGTGCTTACCGCTTCGGTGATTGCGGCGCCTCGACGTGCGCAGGAGCCGTGCGATGAATAGTCGGCCGTGCTATTGGCTACCCGTTTACCGGCTGCTTGACTGGATATGCGGGTTGGCGTAACCGTCACGACCGAGGAGTCAGCGCCATGGGCTGGTTTTCCGCACCCGGATATTGGGTGGGCAGGCTGGTGCTCGAGCGCGGCGCCGCGGCGATCTACCTGCTCGCATTTGTGGCGGCCGCGGTCCAGTTCCGCGCGCTGATCGGCGAGCGCGGCATGCTGCCCATCCCGCAGTTCTTGGCGAGGCAATCGTTTTGGCGGACGCCGAGCCTGTTTCACCTGCGTTACTCCGACCGGCTGTTCGCGGCCGCCGCCTGGTTCGGCGCTGCGTTGTCGGCGGCCATCGTCGCCGGGGCCGCCGACGCGGTGCCGCTGTGGGCCGCCATGGCGATGTGGCTGGCGCTGTGGGTGTTGTATCTGTCGATCGTCAATGTCGGGCAGACCTGGTACTCGTTCGGCTGGGAATCGCTGTTGCTCGAGACCGGGTTCCTGATGATCTTTCTGGGCAACCAGGATGTGGCGCCGCCGGTGCTGACGTTGTGGATGGTTCGACTGTTGTTGTTCCGTGTGGAATTCGGTGCGGGGCTGATCAAGATGCGCGGCGATCCGTGCTGGCGTGATCTGACGTGTCTGTACTATCACCATGAAACACAACCCATGCCAGGGCCGCTGAGCTGGTTCTTTCACCATCTGCCCAAGCCGCTGCACCGGATCGAGGTGGCGGGCAACCATTTTGCGCAGCTGATCGTGCCATTCGGATTGTTTGCGCCGCAGCCGGTGGCCAGCGTGGCCGCCGCGATCATCGTCATCACCCAGCTGTGGCTGGTCGCCTCGGGTAATTTCGCCTGGCTCAATTGGGTGACGATCGTGTTGGCGTTCAGCGCCATCGACGACGCGTCGTTCGCGGTGCTCCTGCCCAAGGGCGTCGTGCCGGCGCACGCGGGCGTGTCGGCCACGCCGCTGTGGTTCGTGGGTATGGTGGCCGCCGTCACGGCCGCGGTGTTGTTCATGAGCTACTGGCCGTTGGCGAACATGTTGTCCTCGCGGCAGCGAATGAACATGTCGTTCAATTCGTTTCATCTGGTGAATACATACGGCGCGTTCGGCAGCATCGGGCGGGTCCGGCGGGAGGTGGTCATCGAGGGCACCGACGAGGCCGTCATCACCACCCAAACCGTCTGGAAGGAATACGAATTCAAGGGCAAGCCAGGGGCGCCGCGCCGGCTGCCGCGACAGTGGGCGCCCTATCACCTGCGCCTGGACTGGCTGATGTGGTTCGCCGCGATCTCGCCGGGTTACGCGCAGCCATGGCTCCGGCCGTTCTTGCAGCGGTTGCTGGAAAACGATCGGCCGACGCTGCGTTTGTTGCGGCACAACCCGTTTCCCGATTCGCCGCCCAGATTCGTGCGAGCGCAGCTCTATCACTACCGCTTCACCACGCCGGCCGAGCTGCGGCGTGATCGGGCGTGGTGGCATCGCGCCCTCATCGGCGGTTACATGCCGCCGATGACTTTGCCGAGGGCCACCAGCGTCAATTGAGGCTCGGATCGGAACCAGCACGACACAAACCATGAGCGACCACGGCGAGATCTGGACCATCGGACACTGGACATGCCCGGTGCCGACCTTCTTGGAAACCCTGCATCGAGCGCGCATCAACCTGCTCGCCGACGTGCGCGCTCAGCCTGGCTCGCGACGCAGCCCACAGTTCGGAGGCGAAGAGATGTCGCGCTGGCTGGGTGACGCCGGTATCCGCTACCTCCACCTTCCCGAGCTCGGGGGACGCCGCCCCCGGCAAGACGTCGATCCCAGCATCAACGCAGGCTGGCAAAACGCGAGCTTCAAGAACTACGCCGACTACACCCTCGCCGGCGAATACCAGCGCGGCCTCACCCGGCTGATCACCCTCGCCCGCTCAAACCGGCTGGCGATCATGTGCGGCGAGCCCATGCCATGGCGATGCCATCGACAACTGATCGCGAACAGCCTTGTCGCCCAAGGATGGACGGTATGGCACCTCATGAGCGGATCCGCCCCGCGTCAGCACCGGCTCGGTCAATGGGGCGCCACACCAGTTGTCGACGAGCGCAAGCACGTGACATACCCGGCGGATCCGGTGTTGCCCGGGCTACCGGAGACGTCAGAGCAGGAGGCGGGGCCGTAGCCGCGGCGCGGTGACATCAACCCCTGCCGCAAGATCGTCGATCAGCGCGTTGACGTACTCCACCAACCCGGCGGCGTCGATGGCGTGCGGTGCCGGCCGATCCGCGTGGGCAAGGTGGTCGCCGGCGCGGCGCAGCAGCGTGGTTGCACCCCTGCGGTTGCCCCGCTGGACGTGGGTGATCCCCACCGCGAGCTGCGTCAGGCCTTGCCACAGTGCCTGCTCGCCGGCTGGACCGTTCTTCCACGCGGCCTCCAAGACCTCGTGAGCGTTGAACGCGAGACCTCGATCCAGCAGATCTTGGGCATAGGCGAGGGTCTCGGCCGGCGCGAGCACCAGGTCATCCGGAATGCGTGGCACGCCCGCACTGCCGGGCGGAAGTGGTCGGCCCGCAGCGTCGCGCGGTCGGGCATTTCGCGGCCGACCCGATTCGTCACGATCACGCTCCGCCATGTGCAATGGATTCCCGAGTTACAGCGTTTCGTCCAGCTCGCCGAGTCGGTCGGTCAACCGCAGGTTCTCCGAGTAGTCGACCGGGCAACTGATCAGCGAGACACCGTCGTCGTCGAGCGCGGTGCGCAGCGTAGGCAGCAGCTCCTCGGCGCTGTTGATCCGGTACCCCTTGGCGCCGAAGCTTTCTGCGTAGGTCACCACGTCCGGGTTGTTGAACTTCACGTAGTAGTGCGCCCCGAGCTCGAGGTCCATCTTCCACTCGATGAGGCCGTAACCGCCGTCCTCCCAGATCAGCACCACCAGCGGGATACGCTCACGCACGGCGGTTTCGATTTCTTGCGAATTCATCAGGAACGCACCGTCGCCGGCGACCGCCAGCACCTTGGCCTCGGGCTGCGCGAGCTTCACGCCAAGCGCCCCCGGAAGGGCGAAACTCATGGTGGACAAGCCATTTGAGATCAGGCAGGTGTTCCGCTCGAAGGTGGGGTACAGGCGGGCCATCCACATCTTGGTGGCGCCGGTGTCCACCAGGACGATGTCACTGCGGCCCAGCGCCGCGCGGGTGTCGGCGACCACCCGGGCGGGCGCCATCGGGTAGCGCGAATCCTGTTGTCCGCGTTCGAATTCCTCGGCCAGCAGGCCCGACCCCGGCACATCGGCGGCGTGAGCGAACGTATGACCGGCCAGCGCGTCGGTGAGGGCGTTGAGCGAGTCGCTGATGTCTCCGATGATCCCGACGTCGACCGAGTAGTGCGCGTCGACCTCGGCCGGGAACCGGTGAATGTGGATGATGCTCTTGTCGGCCTGCGGGTTGATCCGGACGGGGTCGAATTCCTGCAACTCGTAACCGACGGCGATGACGGCGTCGGCGTTGTCGAACCCGAAGTTGACGTAGTCGTGCCGCATGAAGCCCAGCGTCCCGATGCTGTTGGGGTGATCGTCGGGCATGACGCCCTTGCCGTGGAAGGTGTTGGCCACCTGGATGCCGAATTCCTCGGAGAAACGCACCAGGGCTTTGGTGGCGTCGGCGCGCGCGGCGCCGTGCCCGGCCAGCAC
>DASTKA010000316.1:0-5776 GCA_035716165.1 Mycobacterium sp.
GCCCGAGGCGTTCGGTCATCTCGCGCATCAACCCCGTCGTCTCGAGCCTGCTGGCCGCAGCCGTCAGCGCCGGATGGGTCAGGTAGTACAGCGTCGGAAAGGGCGTGCCGTCCGGCAGCTTCGGTGCCGTCTTCACCACTCCGGGTTCACCATTGGGACAGCGGTAGGCGATTTCGAGCACCCCGCGCGGCTCGCGCCCGAGCTGGCGCGCCACCGCTTCAAGGTCGGCATGATCAACCACCGGGACCCGTGGGATTCGGCGCGGGCACCGGACCGGGAGATCCCGGTTCGGCCGGAGGGGAAGGCGGTTGGGGCGCAGGCACATTGGCGGGCGGCAGGTGCGGCGTGTCGGCGATGGTGTGCCACAGCGAGGTGTACCACGGGTCGCTGCTGGGCGGCTTCGCTGACGGGGATCCCGGCTGCGTGGGCTCGGCCGCCGTCGGCGGAAGCTGAACCTGAAACGGGATGTCGCCGGGCTTGACGAAGCCCAGCCGCTCGCGGGCCTGCGCCGCAATGTAGGCCGGGTCACCGAGTTTGGCCTTGCGCTGCTCCAGCTCCTCGACCTGGCGGCGCAGCGCCGCTTCGCTGGCGGCCAGCTGATTCATCTCGGTGCGTTGGGCGAAATAGGTGCGCACGGGCCCGGCGATGGTCAACGTCAGCACGCAGATCACCGCGGCCAGCACCGCCGCACGCCGCGCGGTGAAACCCAGCCGCTGCTCGGAGCGCTGCTCAACCGATTCGGCGGCTTGGCGCGCGATGGGCTCGACGACATGCTCTTGCTGCGTGCGCGCGGTGTTGCGGCCGGCCTGGTTCGCCGTGGGCGACGTCCGCGAAGTGGGCTTGGAGGACGGCTTGGCCGTGCGGCGGCCCCGGCCCGAATCGCCGGCCTTCCCCGGGCGGGATGCCGGGGAGCGCCGTTTCGAATCGGGGCGTTTCGCGTCAGCCATGTCAGCCGTTGCACGTCAAGCTATTTCGCCTCCACGGCGTACCGGGGGAAGGCCAGGTCGCCGGCGTAGCGGGCGGCGTCACCGAGGGCTTCCTCGATCCGCAGTAGCTGGTTGTACTTGGCGACGCGCTCGCTGCGGGCCGGTGCGCCGGTCTTGATCTGCCCACTGCCGACGGCCACCGCCAGGTCGGCGATGGTGGTGTCCTCGGTTTCGCCGCTGCGGTGACTCATCATCGTGCGATAGCCGCTGTGGTGGGCAAGCGCGACGGCGTCCAGCGTCTCGGTCAGCGTGCCGATCTGATTCACCTTGACCAGCAAGGCGTTTGCCACTCCCTTTTCGATGCCCTCTTCCAGGCGTTCGGGATTGGTGACGAAGATGTCGTCGCCGACCAGCTGCACCCGGTCGCCGATCGACGTGGTCAATGTCACCCAGCCGTCCCAATCGTCTTCCGACAGCGGGTCTTCGATCGACACCAACGGATACGAGCCGAGCAGCCCGGCGTAGAAGTCCGCCATCTGCTCGGCGGTGCGGGTGCTGCCCTCGAACTTGTAGCCGGTGCCATCGGTGAAGAATTCGGTGGCCGCCGCGTCGAGGGCCAGCGCCACGTCGGCGCCGAGTTTGAAACCCACCGACTCGATGGCCCGGCTGATCAGATCCAGGGCCGCGGTGGTGCCGGCGACGTCGGGGGCGAAACCGCCCTCGTCGCCCAGGCCCGTGCTCAAGCCCTCTTTCTTCAAGACCGACTTCAGCGCGTGATACACCTCGGCGCCCCAGCGCAGCGCCTCGGCGAAGCTGGGCGCACCGATGGGCGCCACCATGAACTCCTGGATGTCGACGGCGGTGTCGGCGTGCGCGCCGCCGTTGAGGATGTTCATCATCGGCACCGGCAGGATGTGCGCGTTCGGGCCGCCGAGGTAGCGGAACAGCGGCAGCTCGGCGGAATCGGCCGCGGCCTTGGCCACCGCCAGGGATACGCCCAGGATCGCGTTGCCGCCCAACCTCGACTTGTCGGGGGTGCCGTCCAGGTCCAGCAGCGCCTGGTCAACCAATCGCTGATCGTCGGCGTTCAGCCCGATCACCGCCGGGCCGATCTCGTCCAAGACGGCCTGCACGGCTTTCCGCACACCTTTGCCGCCGTAACGCTCACCACCGTCGCGCAGCTCGACGGCCTCGTGCTCGCCTGTCGACGCACCGGACGGCACCGCCGCGCGGGCAAACGTCCCGTCGATCAGGGCAATCTCGACCTCGACCGTCGGGTTACCGCGGGAATCGAGGATCTCGCGGGCCCCGACCTGCTCGATAATCGGCACTGAGTTCTCCTTGCGTCGTAGCCGGTGCGCGCTTTCGCCGGTCAGCGATACATCCTGCTACAGCGGGTGACCTTTTGCGTAAGCGGTCGCCCAATCGCGGACCGCCCGGGCGTAGACGCCGGAGTTGTTGTAGGCGCGCAGCGCGGTGATCCAGCCGCGGGGCGTTCCCAGATCCTTTCCGCGCCAACACAGATAACCGGCGGCCGCGAGCGCGGCGTCGTCGATGTTGTCGGGGCTGACGCGGCCGTCGTTGTGAGCGTCGACACCGTAGAGGCGCCACGTCTCCGGGATGAATTGCATCGGTCCCATGGCTCGCGTCACACCGTCCCCGTCGGTGACGGATTCCTCGGTGTCGACGATGCGCAGCGTCCCGCCGCTGCCATCAAGGCGGACACCCCGAATCGGGGGGCTCACATCGCCGTTGGGCGCCAGCCGCGCGCCGCGATAGGTGCCGTGGTGGCTCTCGACCTGGCCGATGCCTGCCAGCGTCGTCCACGCGATGTGGCATTTCGGGTTCTCGACTTCGGCGACCCGGGCCGCGTAGGCATACGCCTCGAGCGCGATCACCGGGATTTCCAATCCCGCCGCCCGCTGTTGTGCCCAGTCCCGCAATTGATCCGCGGGCCGGCCGCTGGCATGAGTGTCCACCGCGGGGACCGGATCCCCGGCCGGTGGCGGGACGCCGTCGGGAATGAACAGGCTGAGCTGCCAGGTGCAGCTGGAGGCCAGCACGATCGCGGTCGCGCCGATCACGGCGGCCGCGCGCATCCAACGCCTCGGCGACACCATGCTTTCCTGAGCTCCCCTAAACTCGCCCGCACCAACTTCCGCCACACCATCGTCCCATGCGTTCGGGAACTACCCGGTCGCCGCGGCCCGCGTGCCACCGACGTGTTGCCGGTACCAGCTAATACCCGGCTGACTGCTGGTCACTTTCGGACACTGCGGCCAGACCAGCGCCGACCACCGGGATTCGCAATCTCGTCCGCAATATTACCGAGCGGCCGGCGACAACTCTGGCAAACATCGCCAGGATCGCTGCGGCCTGATGCCGAAAGTGGAAAACGCGGCGCGGCAGCGCGGCCGCGGCCCCTCAGGCGTCGTCGGCCGTGGCGTCGGCGGTGGACTCCTCGGCCGCCGGCTCGGCCTCGCCGTCGATCTCGGGCGCCGAAGGTGACGGCCAATCGTCGACCGCCGGCGCACCCGTCGGCCAGTGCTCGCGCCACTCCTCCTCGGAGATCTCACCGAGCGGGGTGACGTCGAACTCCTCGGGAACACCGATGCCGCGGCGCGCCGCCGCGATCGCCCGCTCGGCTCCGCGAACCGTGTCCACGAAGTCCAGAACGGCGGTGCGCAACGCACTCTCGGCGTCGACTTCGGCCGACACCGAGACCGAGGTGATCTCGCTTGGGATCAGCTCGGCGGGCAGGCCCGCTTTACCGGCGCGCGCAATGACCTTCTGGGCCAGTGCCAATGCGGGCTGCCCGGTGTGCACATCGTCCATCACCGATTTGCGCGGCTTCTCGGCCGCCTTGCGCTCCTCCCACTGGGCCAGCTGTTCCTCGAGGGAAATCGCTTGCCCCGCAAGCACTCCCGGCACCCGATTGCCCAGTTTGCGCATCAGCGCGGCGGCGACGTCGTCGATGGTGAAGGCAGACTGCGGCGCATCCTCGGCGATGCGGGCGTGGAAGAGCACCTGCAACAGCACGTCGCCGAGCTCGTCGCGCAACTGCTCGGCATTACCGCTGCCCACCGCGTCCAGCAGCTCGTAGGTCTCCTCCAGCAAGAACCTGCGCAGCGAATCGTGGGTTTGCTCGCTTTCCCACGGTCCGGCGGTGCGCAGCTTGTCCATCATCGCCACGGCGTCGACGAGCCGTTCTCCGCGCGGCGTTTCCGGCGCCGAGATCAGCCGCGCCCCTGCCGCCAACCGGGCGGTGACGGCCGGGTGCTCCCGGTCCGACGACAGCAGCACCGGGGCCGGAGCATCGGGGTCACCGGAGTGCACCGGGTGCGCTGCGGGCAGCGACCAGGGCACCGCGACGGGCATCTCTTCGGTGTACTGCACCTCACCGGTCAGGTGCTCGATGGCTTCGATGGGCACCAGCGACGGACGGCGGGGGTCGAACAAGACGACGATCATCAACGCGCTTGTCTCTCCTCACTCTCCGTGACCGCGGGAAGTTCACTCGTTATACCAATATCCGTCTGTGGTTTACCTTGCAGTGCCGTCACCAGATTGGCCACCATCTGCACCAGTTCGACATCGCGCAGTCGCGGCGCGCCCACCCCACCGGCGCGCGGAATGGGAACCTGCACGGTGGACGTCGTGGCGCGGTAGTTCGCAGCCGGATACATCCGCTTGAGCCGCACCTGCGCCGAATCCGGCAGCGTCATCGGCGAGAGCCGCACGGTCGCCGCCGACGGCGCCGACACCTCGGTGATGCCGGCGGCGCGGCACAGCAGCCGCAACCGTGCCACCGCGACCAGCCGCAGGGCGGGTTCGGGCAACGCCCCATACCGGTCGACGAGCTCCTCCACGACCGCGTCGATCTCGCCATCGGACGCCGCGGCGGCCAGCCGCCGATAACCCTCCAGGCGCAGCCGGTCACTGGCGATGTAGTCCGGGGGCAGGTGCGCATCGACCGGCAGGTCGATCCGCACGTCCTTGGGCTCCTCGGCGGTCGTGACGGTTTGGCCGTCGGCGGCCGCGCGGTAGGCCTCCACCGCCTCGCCGACCAACCGGACATACAGGTCGAAACCGACCCCGGCGACGTGCCCGGACTGCTCGACCCCCAGAACGTTGCCGGCGCCACGGATTTCGAGGTCCTTCATCGCGACCGCCATGCCCGCGCCCAGCTCGTTGTTCTGCGCGATGGTGGCCAACCGGTCGTAGGCCGTCTCGGTCAGCGGCGCGTGCGGCGGATACAGGAAGTAGGCATACCCGCGCTCGCGGCTGCGGCCGACCCGGCCGCGCAGCTGGTGGAGCTGCGATAGCCCGAACGTATCGGCCCGCTCGACGATCAGCGTGTTCGCGTTGGAGATGTCCAGCCCGGTCTCCACGATTGTGGTGCACACCAGGATGTCGTATTCGCGGTTCCAGAATCCCTGCACCGTGCGTTCCAGCCGTTCCTCGGGCATCTGCCCATGCGCAACCGCCACCCGTGCCTCGGGCACCAGCTCCCGGATGCGGGCCGCCGTCCGGTCTATCGAGCTGACCCGGTTGTGCACGTAGAAGACCTGCCCGTCGCGCAGCAGCTCCCGGCGCAGGGCGGCCGCCACCTGCTTGTCGTCGTGCGGACCCACATAGGTCAGCACGGGATAGCGCTCTTCGGGGGGCGTCAGGATCGTCGACATCTCCCGGATGCCGGCCAGGCTCATCTCCAGCGTTCGCGGAATGGGAGTGGCGCTCATGGTCAGCACATCGACGTGGGTGCGCAGCGACTTGATGTGCTCTTTGTGCTCGACGCCGAACCGCTGCTCCTCGTCGACCACCACCAGGCCGAGGTCCTTCCAGCGCAC
>DASTKA010000317.1:0-3346 GCA_035716165.1 Mycobacterium sp.
TGTGAGGTGGCTGCGCGCTAGCTGCACCGGCTCGGAAGAGCTGGCGTCACACGTGCGCTAGCGAATTCCCCGCAGTCACCCGGCCCCCGAGCTTCCGGTTTTTGTCCAACCAGGAACACGGCTCGGGGGCCGCTCCATGTCCGGAGGGCGTAGGTGACTCGCGCAGGCCAACCCGTCTGCGGACCTATGGTTCGCGGGCGTTTGCTAACCGGCGAAGCGGGACAGCCGTGCCGAGAGATGCGGCACCAGACCGCCGTCGGCGTCCACCCGCTCCTCGACGTAGGCCAGGTCGCCGCCCTCGACGATGCCGTAGAGGCGTTTGGCGCCTCCGACCAGCACGCCCGACCTGCTGCGGGCCAGCGCGTCGGTGACCAGTTCCCACGACGACTGGGTCAGGGGGCGGCCGTAGAACAGTTCGACATAGCCCGCCGAATGGGCCAACAGCAGTTCGATCGCGTGGGATTCGCCGGGGTCGTCGGGATCGCTGACGAAGCGCCAGAAACCGGTCTCGCGCAAGCCGCGCTCTTCGTAGTCGCCGGTATCGCTGAGCCGCCAGGAGCGGGCTTCCCAATTCAGGTAGTCGCCGCCGTCGTGCGAGACCACGATCTGCTGACCGAAGCGGTAGTCCCCGTCCTGTCCACGGCCCTCGCCGTGGCCCCGCCAGACGCCGACCAGCGGCAGCAGAGCCAGTAGCGCATCGCTGAGGTTGGCGCCTTCGCGCAGGTTCGCGGTGTCGGCGGGCAGGGGCAGGTCATCGTAGGACGGGATGTTGCGGCCGGCGGTCAGCTTCGCACGCTCCGCGGCGGCGGCCACCGCCCGGTCGCCGGAGCCGGCGGCACTCAACGGTTCGTCGGGGCTCACGTGCGCCACTCCTCCCCATCGCTGCGCTGTGGATCGTCGCCGGCGGGGGTCATGTGCGCCACTCCTCCCCATCGCTGCGCTCTGGATCGTCGCCGGCGGAGGTCATGTGCGCCACTCCTCCCCATCGCCGCGCTCTGGATCGTCGCCGGCGCGGCTCACGACTCGTCAGTGATGAGCCGGTAGAGGGTGTACAGGGCGAACCATGAAATCACCACGACCGCCACAACCAGCATGATCTCGAAGAACAGCACCACGGGGACAAGTCTATTCGTCCCTCGACCTCCCCGTCGGGCGTGGCTGGTGAGTCAGGCGATCTTGACGTCGACCTCGTGGATGCCCGCACCCGACGGCGCGACCACGGCGTCGCCGTTGCCGGCCTTCGACAGGGCGCGCAGCGTCCAGGATCCCGGTGCGGCAAAAAACCGGAAGTCACCGGTGGCCGAGGCCACCACCTCGGCGGTGAACTCGTCCGAGGAGTCCAGCAGTCGCACGAACGCGCCACCCACAGCCTGACCGTCGCCGTCCACGACGCGACCGGTGATCACCGTTTCCTTCTCCAGGTCGACGCTGGCGGGCAACGTCACGCCTTGTTTCGGTGCAGAGCACATATCAGCTTCCCAACTCGATCGGGGCGCCCACCAGGGAGCCGTATTCCGTCCAACTGCCGTCGTAGTTCTTCACATTCCGATGCCCGAGTAATTCATAGAGAACGAACCACGTGTGCGACGACCGCTCGCCGATGCGGCAGTAGGCGATCGTTTCTTTTTCTCCGTCCAGGCCGGCGTCGGCGTACAGCTTGGCCAGCTCCTCGTCGGACTTGAAGGTGCCGTCCTCGTTCGCGGCCTTGCTCCACGGCACGTTGATGGCGCCGGGGATGTGGCCGGGCCGCTGGCTCTGCTCCTGCGGCAGGTGCGCGGGCGCCAGGATCTTGCCGGAGAACTCGTCGGGGGAGCGGACGTCGACCAGGTTCTTGACGTTGATGGCCGCGAGGACGTCGTCGCGGAACGCCCGGATGCTGTTGTCCGGCGCGGCCGCGGTGTACGACGTCGCGGGCCTGGTGACGGTGTCGCTGGACAGCGCGCGGCCGTCGAGCTCCCATTTCTTGCGGCCGCCGTCGAGCAGCTTGACCTTGTCGTGGCCGTACAGCTTGAAATACCAGTAGGCGTAGGCGGCGAACCAGTTGTTGTTGCCGCCGTAGAGGATCACGGTGTCGTCATTGGAAATGCCCCGCTCGCTGAGCAGCTTGGAAAACTGCTGGGCGTCGACGAAGTCGCGTTTGACCGGGTCCTGCAAATCGGAGCGCCAGTCCAGCTTGATCGCGCCGGGGAGGTGGCCGGCGTCGTAAGCGCTGGTGTCTTCGTCGACTTCGACGAAGACGACGCCTGAGGCGTCGAGATTGCTCTCAGCCCAGTCGGTGGAGACCAGGACGTCGGAGCGTGCCATGGGGTGGATCCTTTCAATCGCTTTTGTTACAGCAGGTCAGATGGGACGTGCGGTGCGCCGGAAACGGGCCACCAGCGGGTAGAGCTGGCAGCCCAGGCAGATTCCGAAGGCCGCATTGAGAAACGCGGCCGCCAGGGCGGCCGCGGTGGCGATGACGCCGACCACGACGGCGCCGGCGGCGAAGCCGGCAACTCCGATCACGGCGAAGATCAGGCCGACGAGTTGGGCGAACTTCAGCGGTGCGGTCGGTTCGCGATCCTGCACCGGCCCAAGCCGGGGCGCGACGACGGTCGCGAAGATCCGACCGTAGGGATGCTTGCGTGGCCCGCCGGCCGCACCGATGGCGAAGATGACGGCCTGGACGGCCAGGATCACCGCGGCCGCCAGTGGGCTGGCCGCCGAGACGACGAGCGCCAGCACCAAGACCGCGGTGGTGACCCAAGCGGCGAATCGCGGGCCACGCACGTCGACCAGGTCGGGCTGTGTGGCGATGTGGTTGCTTGGCAAGGTACTGCTCCTCGACACCTGTGTTGCTGACGGAAACGACGAATGGAGACGCGCCACGGTCTGGATCCGGGGCCGCTCCGAGTGCTACGCGAAAGCGCGGCTACTCAGCAGCAACAGCAACAACAACAGCCCGCGGTGCGGCACAGGGCAACTGCGCGACACTGGGTGAGCATGGGCTCGGGGCGGGCTGACACGTCGGCCAGCTTACCTAATGACACCCGGGTCAAGCCAACAGCGGTTTCAGTGCCGACCGCAGGTCGGCGGCGTTGGGCACTCCGGAGGTCCGGTATCGCTGCCGGCCGTCGACGTCGAAGATCAAGGTGGTGGGCAGGGACAGGACCGAATACCGGCGGGCGGTCTCGGGTTTGGCGTCCAAATCGATTTCCACGTGGGCCACGTCGCCCAGGTCGTCGCAAACTTGCTCCACGACCCGGCGGACGCGGTCGCACGGCCCACACCACGGCGCGCTGAAATGCACCACCGTCGGTCCGCTGCGGGAAAGCCCCAGCGCCGCGACGTCGGCGCCGGCGTCCTG
>DASTKA010000318.1:0-3535 GCA_035716165.1 Mycobacterium sp.
GCCCGGGATGCGGGCACCGAGCGCCACCGTCTGCGCGCCGGTCAGGGTGGACGTCTCGATCAGGTAATCGGGGTTGTCCTCACACGCCCGCACGATGGCGTCGGCCAGGATGAGCCGCCCCTCCTCGTCGGTGTTCTGCACCTCGACCGTGATTCCGCCGTACTGCGTCAGCACGTCGCCCGGGCGTTGCGCGGTGGCAGACGGCATGTTCTCGGCCATCGGCACGGTGGCGATCACGTCGATCGGCAGTTTGCGCAGCGCGGCCAGTGCGACGGTTGCGATCACGGCGGCGGCACCGCCCATGTCTGAGGTCATGTGGTGCATCCCCACCGCCGGCTTGATCGAGATGCCGCCGGTATCGAACGTGACGCCCTTGCCGACCAGCGCGACTTTTTTGGCGTGCTTGGATCTCTTGGCCAGCTTCGAACCGCGGTGGGTCAGGCGCACCAGCCGCGGCGGACGCGACGAGCCCTGCCCGACACCGATGATGCCGCCGTAGCCGCCTTTCTGCAGCGCCTTGTCATCCAATATCTCGACCTCGAGCCCGACGGTCTCTCCCAAAGCTTTTGCGCGTCTGGCGAATTCGGCGGGGAACAGGTGGCTGGGCGGGGTGTTGACGAAGTCGCGCGCGGTGGCGACCGCCGTCGCGACGGCGGCGGCGTGCGCGACGTCGTCCTTGGCGCCCTTCGCCCCTTTAGTTTCCGAGGCGAGCACCGTGATCTTGCGCAGCCCTTGGTCTTTGGGCGCCGTCTTGTCGCTGCGGAATTCGGTGAACCGGTAGCTGCCCAGAATCAGGCCCTCGACGGCGGCCGAGGCGACGTCCGCACCGGGCAGCTCGGCCAGGGTGGTGATCACCGATTCGGTCTTGCCGAGCGAGCGCGCGGCCACGCCGGCGGCGCGGCGGATGGTGTCGGCCGGCCACTCGGCTTGCGGTTTGCCCAGGCCGATCGCCAGCACGCTGGACACCGGCAGCGACGGCGCCACCAGCCGGTGCACCTGCTCGGCACTCCCGGTGGCTTCCAGCGCCCGCAGACCCGATTCGATCTCGGCCACCGCGTCGGAGGACAGGAACGGGTCGGCGGCCGCGACGGCCGCGCCCGGCTTGTCGTCCTCGCCGGTGGAGACGACGGGCACGATCAGCACGGTGGAGGCGGCGGCGCGCCGTGGCAGCGAGGAGGCGACGGTGACGGAAGGGGCCTGGTATCCGGGTTCGGTACTCACGCGAATCACCCTAGTCACCGGGATCGTTCTCAGCTCGGTGGCGTCCGGGCGCTCAGGTCGAAAGCCGGCACCGGGTCGTCAAATCCCTTGAGCGTCAAGGGTCCATGGGCGACCGCCGGCCAGTCCGGCAGCTCGTCGTGCAGCGCCGGGTCGGCCAGGATCTGTCCCGGCCCCGCGGCCGCCACGAGTCGCGCCGCCAGGTTGACCGGGCTGCCGAAGTAGTCGCCGTTGATGGCCAGGACGCTGCCGTAGGCGAGGCCGGCTCGCACCTGCAGACCCTCCTCGCGTGCCCGCGGATGCTCGACGAGATCGACCGCCGCCCTGACGAGCTGCTCGGGCGACGCGCTCACCCACATCACCTCGTCGCCGATGAACTTCACCACCCGCCCGCCGTCGCGAAGGACCACGTCCGAGACGGTCCCGGCGAACTCGTTGAGCAGGTCCGACAACTGCGCGGGGGTGATCGCGTTGGTGAGCACGGTGAAGCCGGACAGATCGGCGAAACCGACCCCGCACACCACGCTCGCCGAGGTGTCGCGCAGGACGCCCTCGAAGTGCGTCCGGGCGCCGGTCAGATGGTGGCGGTGCACGACGTCGATCAGTGGACCGATGCGGGGCACGAACTCCGCGACCGCGCGGTACGCCTGCGCCGTGGCGAGCTCGTCGTGGGTGTGAGTCATCTGGATGTCCGGCGTCCCGGCGCGGATCGCCGTCGACTCGGCCTCAGCGAGCCGGGCCATCGCGGCGCCGAGAACCCGCAGCATGCCTTGCGCGCCGTCCTCACCGACCACCACCTTGAGCGCGACCCAGGTCGACAGGGCGTCGACGTCGGCCTGGCTCAGCACGGGAACGTCGGGACCGGCGACCGTCAGGCCGAGCAAAGCCCACGCGTGCGCGACATCTTCGGCCGAGATGCCGAGTTCCGCGGCCGCGGCGCGCACGGTATAGATCGGGCGACCCGACCAGGCCAGGACGTCACCGGCAAGCCCGAACAACCGGCCGCGCCGTTCGGCTTCGACCATGTCGTCGACCGTGAAGCCAAGCCCATCCAGGTACTTGATCAGGTCGGCCCGTTCACGCGGGTTGGCGATCCCGGCGGCCGCAAGCTGCTCGAAGTCAAACGACTCGGACACCTGCCCAAGTGTGCCAGCATCGGAGCGGATTAGGGTGGGACGCCGTGAGCGAGCTGGAGCACGGACCGCTGGAAGACCGTCATCGCGATATGGGCGCCAGTTTCGCCGAATTCGGCGGCTGGCTGATGCCGGTGTCCTATGCCGGCACCGTCAGCGAGCACAACGCGACCCGCAACGCGGTCGGCCTCTTCGATGTCAGCCACCTGGGCAAGGCATTGGTCCGCGGTCCGGGGGCGGCGCAATTCGTCAACTCGGCGCTCACCAACGACCTGAATCGCATCGGGCCGGGCAGGGCGCAGTACACGTTGTGCTGCAACGAATCCGGCGGCGTGATCGACGACCTGATCGCCTACTACGTCGACGACGACGAGATCTTCCTGGTGCCTAACGCCGCCAACACCGCCGCCGTGGTCGGGGCGCTACAGGCGGCCGCCCCGAGCGGGCTGACCATCACCGACGAGCACCGCTCGTACGCGGTGCTGGCCGTGCAGGGACCGCGATCCGCGGACGTGCTCGGCCGGCTGGGCCTGCCTACCGACATGGATTACATGGCGTACGCCGACACCTCCTTCTCCGGCGTACCCGTGCGGGTCTGCCGCACCGGCTACACCGGGGAGCACGGCTACGAGTTGCTGCCGCCGTGGGAATCCGCCGGCGTGGTGTTCGACGCCCTGGCCGCGGCGGTCAGCGCGGCCGGCGGCGAGCCGGCCGGCCTGGGCGCCCGCGACACCCTGCGCACCGAGATGGGCTATCCGCTGCACGGGCACGAACTTTCGCTCGACATCTCGCCGTTGCAGGCCCGATGCGGCTGGGCGGTCGGCTGGAAGAAGGACGCGTTCTTTGGCCGCGACGCGCTGCTCGCCGAGAAGGCGGCGGGGCCGCGGCGGCTGCTGCGCGGGCTGCGGATGGTGGGTCGCGGGGTGTTGCGTCCCGGGCTGACGGTGCTCGCTGGCGACAAGCCGGTCGGGATCACCACGTCGGGCACGTTCTCCCCGACACTGCAGGCCGGCATCGCGCTCGCGCTGATCGACACCGACGCGGGAATCGAAGACGGCCAGCAAATCACCGTCGACATCCGCGGCCGTGCCGCCGAGTGCGAAGTCGTGCGGCCGCCCTTCGTCGCCGTCAAAACTCGTTAGCCGGCAGGCGTTCCCGTGGCAAAAACCCGTTCGCGCGCAGGG
>DASTKA010000319.1:0-2178 GCA_035716165.1 Mycobacterium sp.
CCGGCGAAATCCTGGCCACCAGTTTCGAATTCGGCGATCCGGCCGACGGTGCCGAAATCGGGGACGGCGTGCGGGTCAGCATCGCCAAGGCATAGGCGGGGAGACGGTCAGACGCGAGACCGCAGCGCCCGGTGGACGTGCGGCCAGAACGGCATGCCCACCGCCGCCGTCGCCCCGGTGGCGATCACGCCTACCGCGACGTCGACGCTCTTGCGGCCATCCGATGCCCAGTAGACGTCCTTGAGGTCCAACAGCAGCGCCAGCTCGTCGACGATCATGGCGTTCGCGGCGCCGTATGCCACCGCCGCCGCGGGATGCCGCCGTTGCCTGTCGCTTCCGCGCAGCCCCACGCCGGCCACCGTCGCCAGCATCCCGATGCCGATGTTGTAGTGGTGGAAGTGCTTGCCGCCCAAGGTCATACCGCCACCGGAAGGTCCATGGCCGGCGCGAATCCAGTGGGTGAGGCCGCGCAGGCCGGCGAAGGTGAGGGTGAACGACGCCCAGGCCAGCACCGTGGTCTGCTCGCCGGGTTCTAGCCGCTGGTTCCATTGATGACGCAGCCGCGCCCATCGCGTCGAGGCAGACGCTTTCTCGGACGGCACGGCCGCGTCCCCGGGTCCGGTGCTCATCATTTGACCGCCCGCCAGCGCAGCCGACCGCCGCGAACTTCGACCTCGACGCGGTCAAACCCCGCCGCGCGCAATCGATCCGGCAGGGTATCCGGTGACACCGTGTTGCAGGTGTCACGGAAATGCAAAATCCGGAACCGCAGCGAGGTCACGCTGTCGCTGCCGGCGAACACGCCGCCCGGTCGAAGCACCCGGAACGCCTCGGCGAACAACCGGTCCTGCTGCTCGGCGGTCGGGACGTGATGCAGCATGGTGAACGACACCACTGAGCTGAACTCGTCGGACGGCAGCCCGGTGGCGGTGGCGTCGCCGTTGATGATGCGCGCCCGGTCACCGTAGAGCCGCTGCAGGCGCTCGGCCATCGGCGTGTCGATCTCCACCGCGGTGAGCCGCGGCGTCTTGTCGACCAGCACCCGCAGGATCGCGCCGTAGCCCGGTCCGATCTCGAGGGTGTTGTCGCCCAGGTCCACATCGGCGAGCGCCCACGGCAGCAGCTCGTCCTCGACCGCCTTGGCCCAGCGGTTCGAGCTGCAGATCCGGCGGTGCGCAAGGTTCATGGCCATGCCGAAAACGGTAGTCCAACTGGCCCTTCCTGTGGGCCCTAGCATCGATCGTGTGGAGTCGCGGTGGGTGCTGCACCTGGACATGGACGCGTTCTTCGCCTCCGTCGAGCAACTCACCCGCCCGACGCTGCGCGGCCGCCCCGTGCTGGTCGGCGGTGTCGGCGGGCGCGGCGTGGTGGCCGGGGCCAGCTACGAGGCGCGCGTGTTCGGGGCGCGCTCGGCCATGCCCATGCATCAGGCCCGCCGGCTGGTCGGCGTGAGTGCGGTGGTGCTGCCGCCGCGCGGCGTCGTGTACGGGCTGGCCAGCCGGCGCGTCTTCGACACCATTCGCGCCGTGGTGCCCGTCGTCGAGCAATTGTCCTTCGACGAGGGATTCGGCGAACCCGCCCAACTCGCCGGGGCGCCCGCCGAGGACGTCGAGGCGTTCTGCGAGGACCTGCGGCGACGCGTCCGGGAACGCACCGGGCTGATCGCCTCGGTGGGCGCCGGCTCGGGCAAGCAGATCGCCAAGATCGCCTCCGGACTGGCCAAGCCCGACGGGATTCGGGTGGTGCGCCGGGCCGAGGAACGGCTGCTGCTGGGCGGGCTGCCGGTGCGCCGGCTGTGGGGGATCGGCCCGGTCGCCGAGGAGCGGCTGCATCGCCTCGGCATCGAGACCATCGGCCAGCTGGCCGCGCTGACCGAGGTGGAGGCGGCCAACATTCTTGGCGCCACGATCGGGCCGGCGCTGCACCGGCTGGCCCGCGGCATCGACGACCGCCCGGTCGCCGAGCGCGCCGAGGCCAAGCAGATCAGCTCCGAATCGACCTTCGCCGTCGACCTGACCAGCCTGGAGCAGTTGCGTGAGGCCATCGAGCCGATCGCCGAGCATGCCCACCACCGCCTGCTGCGCGACGGACGCGGCGCCCGCACCGTCACCGCCAAGCTGAAGAAGTCCGACATGAGCACGCTGACCCGGTCCGCGACGCTGCCCTATGCCACCACCG
>DASTKA010000320.1:0-8509 GCA_035716165.1 Mycobacterium sp.
GCCCTCGTAGCGATCCAGGAAGGCCTGCGGGTAGGGCCGCCCGCCGTTGGCCAGCGACGCCCCCATCGGGGTCCGCGACATCGACTCGACGCCACCGGCGACGACGACGTCGTAGTGCCCGGCGACGACGCCGGCGGCCGCGAAGTGGATGGACTGCTGGCTCGAGCCGCACTGGCGGTCCACGGTCACACCCGGGACGGTCTCGGGCCAGCCGGCGGTCAGCAGCGCGGTGCGGCCGATGTCGAGCGCCTGCTCACCGGCCTGCATGACGCAGCCCCAGATGACGTCGTCGACCAGGCCCGGGTCGACGCCGGCCTTATCGACCAGGCCGTTGAGCACCTGCGCGGAGAGATCCGCCGGGTGAACCCCGGACAGCCCGCCGTTGCGCTTGCCGATCGGTGAACGCACTGCCTCGACGATGACGGCTTCAGCCATGGCCTTGTCTCCTTTGACATGTGGACTTCGAGAAGTGGAGTCTTGCGTCGATTGTCAACCAAGGGGTTGGGCGGGCGATGCCCGGGGTGGTTTTGGGCGCGGCCGCCAACGTCGAAGCCGGCCCGCGAACCAGCATTTTGTTCTCATCGCCCGCGGCGGCGGGCGATACTGGTCGGGTGAAGCGGCTCAACGGTATGGACGCGATGCTGTTGTACAGCGAGACGCCGAACCTGCATACGCACACGCTGAAAGTCGCGATCGTGGACGCCGCCGACTTCGACGGCGAGCTGAGCTTCGACCTTTTCCGGCGCACGCTACGCCGACGGCTGCATCGGCTGGATCCGTTGCGCTACAAGCTCATCGACATCCCGTGGCGGTTGCATCACCCGATGTGGCTGCAGAATTGCGAAGTCGACCTGGACTATCATCTGCGGCGCGTTCAGGTGCCCGCCCCGGGCGGGCGCCGGGAGCTCGACGAGGTGATCGGGCAGATCGCCGGCATTCCACTGGATCGCGACCGTCCGTTGTGGGAGTTCCACTTCGCCGAAGGCATGGCCGATCACAAATTGGCGATCATCGGCAAGATTCACCACGCCCTGGCCGACGGCGTAGCCTCCGCCAATCTGCTGGCCAGGATCATGGACTTGACCGGCCCGGTGCAGGACGACCGCGACATTGACACGACGTGCGCTGCGCCCTCGACGGCGCAGTTGCTGCGCGCCGCCGCGGAGGATCACGCCCGGCAGGCCGCAGCGTTACCCGGCGTGATGGCCGAGGCGCTCGCCGGGGCGCGACGGCTGCGGCGGCGCACCCGGCAGCGCGGTAGGCAGCCAGACCTTGCCCGCATGTTGCACGCGCCGCCAACGTTCATCAACCATAAGGTCTCTCCGGCAAGGACTTTCGCCACCGCGACCCTGTCGCTGCCCCAGGTCAAACAGACGGGTAAACAGCTGCAGATCACCATCAACGACATGGTGATGGCAATCGCCGCGGGTGCTCTGCGTGTACTGCTCTTGCGCTATGACGGCAGCGCGGACGAACCTTTGGTCGCTTCCGTCCCGGCAACGACGGACAGGTCGCCACACCGGATCAGCGGCAACGAGCTTGGTGGCATGGCGGTGTCGCTGCCGACCCACATCGCCGATCCGCTGGAGCGGGTGCGGCTGACGACGATGAGCACCGCAATCGCCAAGGAGAACAACGAGCTGTTCGGCCCCGAGCTGTACGGCAGACTGATCAGCTACCTGCCGGGCGTCGCAGCCCCCGTTGCGTTCAGGTGGCTGGCGCGGCGAGATACCAGAAACCGGCTGTTCAACATCCCGATCTCCAACGTGATGGGGCCGCGTGAACGCGGCCGTTTCGCCGGCGCCCCGATCAGCGAGATCTATTCGGCCGGGCCGCTGATCACCGCCTGCGGCATCAACATCACCGTCTGGAGCTACGTCGATCAGCTCAACATATCGGTGATCGCCGACGACCGCACCCTCGGCGACACCCATGAACTCACCGACACCATGGTCAGCGCATTCTGCGAAATCCGCACTGCGGCAGGCTTTCCCGATGACGTGGCAGTCGTGTCGAGCGCGATGCCGCCCGCCGCGGTCAAGTCGCTGGGCTAGCACGTCAACGCTCGCCCAACGGTTTCACAGTTCGGTCGAACCGGCCCTACCCCAGCACAGGGAAGCGCCGCTCGCGGGCCAGCCCGTCCAGGGCCTGCTGCATCGCCGCACGGACGTGCTCGTCGACGTCGGCGGCGGCAGGCGTGTCGCCGAATTGGGTGACGACATCGATCGGTTCCAAGACCTCGCTGACGATTTTCGTCGGCAGCGGCAGATTGGGCGGCATGATCATGCTCAGCCCGAACGGAAAACCCACCGTGATGGGCAGAATGTCGGATCGCCACCGCGACAGGCCAAGGCGCTTCGCCAGCCAGGTGCCGCGAGTGAGGAACAACTGGCTCTCCTGCCCGCCGATCGATACCACCGGCACGATCGGCACCTGCGCATCGAGCGCCGCCCTGACGTATCCGGTCCGGCCGTTGAAGTCGATGACGTTCTCCGCCAGCGTCGGTCGGTATGCGTCGTAAATCCCGCCCGGAAACACCAGCACCGCACCGCCGGACCGCAGGGCCCGCGCGGTGTTTTCCGACGTGGCACGAATGAGGCCAAGGCGGGCCAACCATCCCGACATCGGCCCCACGAACATCCCGTCGTGGCCGAGGGTGTACAGGGGACGCTCGTAACCAAACCTGCGGTAGAACGCCGCGGCGAAGATCAGCACATCGGGCGTGAGCATGCCGCCCGAGTGATTGCCGACGATCAGGGCACCGCCATCGGACGGCATCGATTCCAGCCCACGCACTTCGAAGCGAAACCAGCGCCGTGCCAGTGGTTCTGCCGCGGTGACAAAGCGCTCGGTGAAGCCGGGATCCCACTCGCCGAAATCGTGGGCACTCACGGAATCGGCGTGAATTCGAGGTGCAACGCGGATAGACCTCGCATCTGCCAGGTCGGGTCGTAGGTGTACCGACGGGCGTCCGACGGCCCGTGCTCGGCCTCCGTGATTGCGATGTCCGCCATCCGGTCGAGTATGCGGTTCAGCGAGATCCGCCCCTCGGCGCGGGCCAGCGGTGCGCCCGGACACGAATGATTGCCCCGACCGAAGGCCACATGTTCGCGGACATTCGGCCGGTCGATGTGAAACTCGTGCGGCCGCTCGAACTTTCGCGCATCCCGGTTGCTCGCGCCGGGCAGCAGCATCACGGTGCTGCCCGCCGGGATGTCGATGTCACCGATCGAGGTCGTCGTGCGCGCCATCCGGAAGTGGCACTTGACCGGACTTTCCATGCGCAGCGTCTCTTCGACGAAGTTCGGTATCCGGCTGCGGTCTTCGCGGAGCAGCTTCTGCAAGTCCGGATTCTCGGCGAGGACGCGTACCCCGAAGCTGAGCAGCTTGGTGGTGGTTTCCTGGCCGGCCGCGAACAAAAACGTCGCCAGCCGGACCACATCGATGACCTCCGGCGTCGAGCCGTCGGGATACTTCGCCTCGGCCAGCTCGGTCAGCACGTCTTCGCGTGGTTGTCGCCGGCGTTCGGTGATGTGGGCGGTGAACTTCTCGTCGAGGTATTCCAGCGGATTGTGCGCCCGAGTGACGGAGTCGTCCTCAACCCCACCGGAGAACTTGCCCGAGAACACGTCCCGAAACTCTTCGTGGTCCTCGACGGGAACTCCCAGCAGGTCGGCGATCACCAACCCGGAGAACGGACGCGCGTACTCGTCGAGGAACTCGCAACTCCCACGGGACAGGAACTCGTCGAGCTGCTGGTCGGCGAGTCGCCACATGAAGTCTTCGTTTTCCTTGAGCCGCTTGGGTGTTAACAGGCGACTGAGCAAACCCCGCGTCCGGGCGTGCTCCGGCGGGTCTTGAGTCACGATGTGTTCGCTCATCGGGATCTGCGATCGATGCTGTTCGATCAAGTGGCCGATGTCGTCGCCTCCGGGTTCGAACGGCAATCCCGAAAACGGGCCGGCGACCGAGACGCACGACGAGAACGCCGGATCTTTGTACACCGCGAGCGCTTCGGGATGTCCCGTCACCGCCATGACGCCCTGGTCGGGTCGCGCCAGCACCGGGCAACGCGCGCGCAGCTGGTCGAAGTAGGGATACGGGTCCGGAATCAGGGACAGGTCAGTGAAGAAATCGACCGATTCGAATTCGCTCAACAGGACTCCTAGGCATCCAGGTAGCCGCCCCCACCGACGTCAACCCCGGGCGACGCAACCTCTCCTGCCAATCTAGAGCTGAACAAATATTAGGTCAAGCCAGCGGTCCGGGTGATTGCGTTTGCCGCTGTGTCCACGAACCGTCGCGCCGACGCCAGCTCTTCGGCGGTGCGTACAGCGGTGGTCACCTGCAGTTCATCTCCCTTGGGGCGCAGGCGCAATGGATGTGAGCACTCCTGCACCCGCGCCCGGTTGGTGGCTGGCGTCAGACGGCACGTGGAGTCCTTGGGAACGGTCTTGGAGGAGGCAAACCGCCTGACCAAGACGTACGGCGAACAAGGCTGGGAGATTGTTGGGTCCTCGGTGCAGCGCACCCAGGTTGCTCATCGCTTCAGGGAATACGACAGGGGCGGTGGCCACTACGTTGAGTGGAGCATTGTCTCCACACTCAAGAGGCCCTTGCCGCCCGGCTCGACCTTTGGTGAATCGGCCCTGTCGACTCGCGTGTCAAGCTGTTTGATGAGGACCGATAGCACCGCCGTACCACCACCAACTCGTCATTGTGACGTTTGGTGGCGAGTTTTGGCCGCTGACGGGGGGCAGTAGGGCAAGTGCGGTCGGTCGCCGGCGGGGCCGGCCATAAAAAGGGCACGCAGGTTTCAACTCACAATGCAATCGGGCACAGCCGGATTCTGAAATGGCGCTATTTCTTCCGGCCGTGAAAGGCCCGCCTCCCGATGTGACAAGAGCCTGCGGTGCCGCCGCCTGCGGCAGCGCTAACCCATTGCCATGATCGCACCGAAGCCAATCACCGCCACGAGGACCACCAAAATCACCGCGATAACCGCGCGCACGATCTCTTCTTCCGTAAGTGGCCAGCGCGATTTCAATTCGACGGGAGCGGTGTCACCTCGCCAGGCAGTTGCGTTCATTTTTGCGACCGCCAAAAGCACATCGTCATGCCCGTCGTCCGCGTCTTTCTCGACTGGCTCGTGCGCGGCGATTGCAGTCGTCATATCAGCCCTCCAGGCTTGCGTTCGCCGATAGGCGTTGTTGGAAGGTCGAAAGCTACGGCCTTCTTGTATCCAAAGATACGAGTGCGAGATCGCGATTGCGGTAACAATCCTTAACGGTCGTAGCACAAAGTTGTGCTCCTGCGCGGCGCGGCGAGCCGTGTGAGCCCGTCAAGCTGCCGTCGTGACAGAAGACCCCGGATCCAGCGCGCCGGAGGATATGCGCGAATCGATATGCAGGGTTGCCGGTAAACTGCTCAGCTACCTCGATTATATTGTCTTGCAACGGTTTTAGTGGACAGAGCGGCCTCCTGGCGTGCAATTCTTGAGTTTTAGACGGCCAGGAGCCCGATACCGAGTGATGCGAGGCCCGCGGCCAGGACGGTCGCCCCGGTGTACACCAGCGTGATCAGCGCGTTGGGCGAGGTGCGATCTTTGCCCATTGAGGAAAAGAAGAAGCCCGCCGGCATCAGCAGCGCCGCCACCGGCACCCCGATCCGCGCCAGCCAGCCCCACGCACCGGTCAGGTGTACGGCATCGGCGTAAAGCAACGCCGTCAAGGACAAGATGAGAAGTACCGCCGCGTGGGCATGACCTGCGCGAGCGAAACCGAGCTGAAACGGTGTCGCTGGGGCTCCGCCCTGCACAAGTCTGACCAGATAGAGACCGCCGGTCTCGACGGTCACCAGCGATAGCAGCAGGACGCCGGCCAGAATGCGGGTGGTATCGGGCATCGCACGCCTCCTTTATTGGCGACTGTCACTCTCCAATATTGGATAGCTTGATATCCGATATGTCAAGATGGGTTATGCGATTGGCCGAACTTTCCACCCGCAGCGGCGTTCCCGCGACGACCATCAAGTACTACCTGCGGCTTGGACTCCTGCACGCCGGTGAGCGCCAGAGCAGCACCTGGTCGGCTTACGACGACAGCCACCTACGTCGCATCGCCCTGATCCGCGCGTTGATCGACATCGCAGGGTTGCCACTACAGGCAGTGCACCGAGTGCTCGAGGTCGTCACCGACAAAGCCGTCCCACTGCATCAAGCCCTCGGAACCGCGCAATGGCTCCTATCCCCCACTACCGCAGGGCAACCCAGCACTGAATCATGCGAACGAGTCAGCGCTCTGCTTGACCGGCATACCTGGGAACTGGCATCCGACAGCCCACATCGCGCCGTGCTAGCCGCGGCCCTCGACCGACTCGACCGCCTCGCATTCCCGGTCCCCGATGCGCTACTCGACCAATACGCCGAAGCAGTGTCCAGCTTCGCGCCCAGCGAAGTTGAGCCCATCACCTCCCAGGCCGACCGCGCGACCGCAATCGAGCACCTCATCATCGGAACCCTGCTCTACGAACCAGTATTGGCGACCATGCGTCGGATGGCACACGAATCACAATCCGCCCGACGCTAGCGCCGGCCCCTCGATACCGCTCTGCGCTAAGACGCACTCGTGGCCGCCACGGTCGCGGCTAAGCCCGAAACCGCGACCCTGACGGCAATCTCGTCGGAAGGTGATTTACCCGGCAGGGTAGGCGACGGACTTGATCTCGGTGTACTGGTCGAATCCGGCCACACCGTTCTGGCGCCCCACACCGCTTTCCTTGTAGCCGCCGAACGGTGTGTCGGCCCCGTACGGGGCGCCACCGTTGACACCCATGAAGCCGGCCTTGATCCGGCGGGTCACCGACAGCGCACGCTCGAGCGAACCGGAAAACACGTTGCCGGCCAACCCGTACACGCTGTCATTGGCGATCCGGATCGCGTCCTCCTCGTCGTCGAACGGGATGACCGAGAGCACCGGGCCGAAGATCTCCTCCTGCGCGATGGTCATCTTGTTGTCGACGTTGGTGAAAAGCGTTGGCCGGATGAAGTATCCCTTCTCGAAACCGGTCTCCGCGCCGGGACCACCGACCAGCGCCGTGGCACCTTCTTCGACGCCCTTCTTGATGTAATCCGTCACGCGGTCGAACTGTCGTTGCGAGATCACCGGCCCACACAGCGTTCCCGGGTCCTGCGGGTCCGCGCACGTCACGTTCTCGTAGATGTTCTTCAGGATCTCCACGCCCTCGTCGTAGCGCGACCGCGGCAGCAGCAACCGGGTGGGGTTCGCGCAACCCTGACCGGCGTGCATGCACGGCGCGATGCCGACCATGCATGCCGTGCCGAAGTCCGCGTCCTCGAGGACGATGGTGGCCGACTTGCCGCCCAGCTCCAGGAACAGCCGCTTCATGGTCGCGGCGCCCTTCTCCATGATCCGCTTGCCGACCACGGTCGAGCCGGTGAACGAGATGAGGTCGACCTTCGGCGACAGCGTCAGCTCCTCACCCACGAAGTGGTCCGAGGCGGTGACGACGTTGACGACGCCGGCGGGGATGTCGGTCTTCTCCGCGATGAGCCGGCCCAGCCGCGTCGCGTTGAACGGCGTGTTCGGTGCCGGCTTGAGGACCACGGTGTTGCCGGTGCCCAGCGCCTGGCCCAGCTTGTTGATGGTGACCTCGAAGGGGAAGTTCCACGGCACGATCGCGCCGACGACGCCGACCGGTTCCCGCCACACCTTGCGGGTGGTCAGCGTGCCGGTCAGGCTGATGACCTTGTCACCCAGGTCGGTCTCCCACGCGTACTCGTCGATGAGCCGGGCGGGGTACTTCAGCCCGTCTTCCAGTGGGGCGTCCAGCTGGGGCCCGAAGGTGATGGCCCGGGGCGAGCCGACCTCGAGGATCAGCTCCTCGCGCAGCTCGTCGATCTCGGACTCGATCGCCTCGTGCAGCTGCAGCAGACAGCGCTTGCGCAAGTCCGTGTTGGTCGACCAGTCGGTCTCGTCGAAGGCGCGCCGGGCGGCGTCGATGGCCCGGTGCATGTCCTCCTTCGAGGCGTCGGCGACCTCGCCGAGCGGCTCTTCGGTCGCCGGGTTGATGTTGGTGAAGGTGCCGGCCCGGCCGTCGACGAGCTTGCCGTCGATCATCATCTTCGGCTCGAAGCGGACCTTTACAGCCTCAGTCATATCTGTCACTCTCTTCTGACTCGTTAGAGGGGCGTCCCGCAGAACGCTGGTTACCCTACGGGGAGCCTTACTGGAAACTAGCCGATTGGCAAGTGGGGCCTCTTCTGGGGCCGGTCATTGGGGGTCGAACAGCACCGGAACCGACGTCGGTGACCGGAACACCTGGCCGCGGATGTGCGGGTCTTCCGCGTCGGGGTCGAGCCGCAGGTTCGGCAGCCGGTCGAGCACCGCGCCGACCGCGGTCCGCATCTCGGCCCGGGCCACGTGCATGCCCATGCAGATGTGCTCGCCGCCGCCGAAGCCGAACGACGGCCGGACCTTGCGGTACGGGT
>DASTKA010000321.1:0-2000 GCA_035716165.1 Mycobacterium sp.
CGCCGTCATGATGTGGCCGAGGTCCATGAACTCCTCGAGCGTCGTGGCCTCGAAGTACGGCGGCGGCAGGAAGCCGACTTTAGTGGTGACCGTGGGCTGTCCGTCGATCTGGATGACCCAGCCGTCCTGCTCGATCTTCCAATCGGGCTCCAGTGTCTGTCCCTTTTTCCACCGGACGTTGAGGTCGATGAGTGTCTTGCCGCCGACGACGCCTTGCCAGCTGATGTAGGTGCCCGCGACATGTCCCGCCGGGATGGTCCAGGACGCCATGACGAGATCCTCGGTGGTTTGGGCGAATTCGGCGACACACTTCACCTCGTCCAGCTCGACGCCCAGGGCGTCGCCGACCAGCCGGACGGCCTCGCCGAAAATGGCCGTGCCCTTCGCCGCCATCGCCGGGAGGTCAGGGTGGTCGATCGGCTGCCCGAAGCCGACGGGCTTCTCGGTCTCCGGCGAGTCATAGAAGGTGGTGTCGGCGGCCTCGTTGACGGTGACCTTGTCGATCCGGTTGCAGACCATGGCCGACACGATGGCCAAGAGCTCGGCGAAGCCCGGGCTGACGCCGGAGCCGAAGATCGTGGAGCCGCCCTTCTCACAGGCCGCCAAGATGCGGTCGCGGCCGTCGCCGAGGTTGTGACCGGTGATGAACGAGGCCGTGGTCACCACGTTGACGCCCGCGGACAGAATGCGGACCAGTTCGTCGACGTTGATCCACATCGGGTTGTAGACCACGCAGTCCGGTTTCAGCGCCAGCAGCTCATCGATGTCGTTGGTGGCCGCGATACCCAGCGGCGGGATCCCGACGAGTTCGCCGGCGTCGCGCCCGGACTTCTCCGGCGACCAGGCGTAGCAGCCCACCAATTCCAGCGTGGGGTTGGTGACGATCGACTTCAGCGAGCTCTTGCCGACGTTTCCGGTGTTCCACTGAACGACGCGATAGGTGTTTGGCACTCGCTCAGCATAGGGAATGAGCAGGGTTCTCAGTAGGTCCTAGTAGGCAGATTCTGAGGCCAATATCTCGGCGAGGAAGGCGTCCCGCGGGGGCAGGTCCAGCCGCGACCGCGCCCACCGCCGCACCCGCTCCCGAATCTCGGGGGCTTCGGCTGTATCGGCGCCCACGACCACCGATGTCGCCGACCAATCGTGGTCCCACGCCGCCGACTCCGTCAGCGCGTCCCCGTGGCGGTCTTTGAGTGGGAGGGTGGCGCGCCCGGCCGCGTCCATGGCGCCGGAGCCCTCGATGGCCGGGGACCGCAGCCGTACCTCGATGCCGGTTGCCGGGTCGGGCCCGACGACGGCGGCCCGCACGATGGCGACGACCGTGGAGCCGCTGGCCTCGACGCTCCAGTCGACGGTGTTCTCGCCGGCATCGAAGATTGCCGGGGGGACCCCGCTCCAGGCGATGGACGTGACGCCCCGGGCTATCGCGCCCACCCCGCGTGCATCCGCGCCCGCGCCGGCGGCCAGCGCGTAGTCGTCGCGGCGATCGCTCGGCAACGTCAGGGCGGCGCTCCGATCATCAAGCGCCGCAATAAGTTCCGACCACTTCCCGCCGTCCGTGCCGATTTCGTCGGCGAGCGCGGCGCCCGCCCGCACCAGGTCCACGACCCGCGAATCACCGCTGCGGACATGGCGTATCAGCGCGGCGGCATGCGGCGCCAGCAGTTGTGTCATATCCGAATCCAGCGTGTCATCGGGAAAGAAGCTCTGCGCGCCGGCGGTGAGCATCGCAACCTCGACATCAAGCAGCGCGCGGTCCAAGCCGGCGATGCCGTCCTGCGTGGTGGCCGGCCACCACCGGCGCAACCAATGGCCGGTGGCGAGTCTGCGCAGCGGGGCGACCGAGCCCGGCACCAGATCGACACCCGTGAGCTCGATGCTGTGCGGTCGGCCGGTCGCCCCGGCCACGGCCGAGACCAGCGCGACATGTCCGGCCTCACCCAGCAGCCGCCACAACCAGTCGGCGCGCGTTACATCGGTGAACGTGATGTGCGGAGCCG
>DASTKA010000322.1:0-2209 GCA_035716165.1 Mycobacterium sp.
CTGCAGGTCGAGCACCCGGTCACCGAGGAGACCGCCGGCATCGACCTGGTGCTGCAGCAGTTCAAGATCGCCAACGGCGAGAAGCTGGACCTCACCGAGGACCCGACGCCGCGCGGACACGCCATCGAGTTCCGGATCAACGGCGAGGACGCCGGACGCGGCTTCCTGCCCGCGCCCGGTCCGGTCACGCGCTACGACATCCCGACCGGGCCCGGCGTCCGGCTGGACTCCGGCGTCGAGGCCGGTTCGGTCATCGGCGGCCAGTTCGACTCGATGCTGTCCAAGCTGATCGTGTACGGCGCCACCCGCGAGGAGGCGCTCGCCCGCTCCCGCCGGGCCCTGGACGAATTCCACGTCGAAGGCCTGGCCACGGTCATCCCGTTCCACCGCGCCGTGGTGTCCGACCCGGCGTTCATCGGCGACGACGACGGGTTCTCGGTGCACACCCGCTGGATCGAGACCGAGTGGAACAACACCATCGAACCGTTCACCGGCGGCGAGCCGCTGGACGAAGAGGACGCCCGGCCGCGCCAGAAGGTGGTCGTGGAGGTCGGCGGCCGCCGGCTCGAGGTTTCACTGCCCGGCGACCTGGCGCTGTCCGGCGGTGGCGCGGCCGACCCGGCCGGCGTCATCCGCAAAAAGCCCAAGGCGCGCAAGCGCGGGTCGCACGCGGGTGCCGCGGCCTCGGGCGACGCCGTGACCGCGCCCATGCAGGGCACCGTCGTCAAGGTCGCCGTCGAGGAAGGCCAGGAGGTTGCCGCGGGCGACCTGGTGGTGGTGCTCGAGGCGATGAAAATGGAGAACCCGGTCACCGCGCACAAGGACGGCGTCATCAGCGGACTTGCGGTCGAGCCCGGCGCGGCCATCACCCAGGGCACGGTGCTCGCCGAGATCAAATAGCGCTGCCTGAGAGATTTCTCAGACACGTTGTAGGCCCCGATCATCGCGAGTAGGGTTCGGTCCAGGTTGAGTTCACAGCCATCCGGGGATACGTCCATGGCGCGGGGGTAGGCGGAATTCCGTCCTTCTCCGAACTTTGTTCACATGGCTGACGTATCCACAGCAGAAATCCTGGGATGGAGTCAGCGATGTCTGTGGCCCAATCTTGGCAACAAAGCCGCACAGCACAATTCACTGCCCGCTGGGGCCCGACGGGCACCCTGGTCACGGTGGACGGTGAGCTCGATGCGGCCAATGCCGATCAACTCGCCGCGTACGTGCAGCAGAGCACCAGCCGCTCCCGGCGGGTGATCCTTGACCTGCGTGGCCTGAAATTCATTGGAACTGCCGGCTTTTCGGCGTTGCACCGGATCAATGTGGCATGCTCGGCCGCCCAGGTGTCCTGGGCCATGGCGCCGAGCCCGGCGGTGGCCCGGTTGTTGCGGGTCTGCGACCCGGACGGCACGCTGCCGGTGACGACGCAGCGGGCCGAGCCGCTGCTGGAACCGCTGCGGTTTGAAGAAGAGCCCCGGCCGCTACTGCAACTGGTCGCGCAGCCGCGTTAGCGACTTCGCCAGCAGTCGCGACACGTGCATCTGGGAGATGCCCACCCGCTCGGCGATCTGCGTCTGCGTCATCGACTCGAAGAAGCGCAGCACCAACACCGTTCGTTCCCGCTCGGGCAGCGCCTCGAGCAGGGGACGTAGCGATTCCTGATCCTCGATGCGGTCCAGGCCGGTGTCGACGTCACCCAGCGTGTCCGCGATCGCGCGGGCTTCCTCTTCCTCGCTTCCGCCGCCGCTGTCGATGGACAAGGTGTTGTAGGAGCTCCCGGCCACCAGGCCCTCGACCACCTCTTCGCGATCCATCTCGAGCTCAGCGGCTAGTTCCGTCGCCGTCGGCGCCCGCCCCAGCCGCTGCGACAGGTCGGCGGTGGCGGTGCCCAAGCGCAGATGCAGTTCCTTGAGCCGCCGCGGAACCTTCACCGACCAGCTGTTGTCCCGGAAATGCCGGCGAACCTCGCCCATGATGGTGGGCACCGCGAACGAGACGAAGTCCGAGCCGGCGTCGACGTCGAAGCGGACCACGGCGTTGACCAATCCCACGCGCGCAACCTGCACCAGGTCGTCGCGCGGTTCGCCGCGGCCCTCGAAGCGACGCGCGATGTGGTCGGCGAGCGGCAGACAGCGCTCGACGATTTTGTCCCGTTGACGTTGAAATTCCATCGAGTCGGGCGAGACATCGGCCAACTCACGGAACATGTCCGGAA
>DASTKA010000323.1:0-11868 GCA_035716165.1 Mycobacterium sp.
TGCTTCTCGGCACAGGCCAGCAGGGTGGCCAGCACGCCCGAATCCCGCGGGCGCCCGTCATCGTCGGCCAGCCACACCCAGTCGGCGCCGTGGGCCAGCGCGTGCAGCATGCCCAGCGCGAAACCCCCTGCGCCGCCGAGGTTTCGGCGTGAAGCCAGGTAGGTGGTCGGAATCGGTTGGCCGGCCACCAGGTCGCGGATGCGGCCGTCGCGCGGGCCGTCGTTGTCCACCACGATGAGGTGATCGGGTAGCCGGGTCTGGGTGCTCAACACGTCGAGCGACTTGGCCAGCTCGTCGGGGCGCCGGTGGGTGACGACGACGGCGACGACGGTCTCACTCATCCCCGGATGCTCTTTGGGCAAGGGGTGTCTCGAGCCGATTCGCTTCCTGGGTTTCGGCCAGCACCTCACGGACGTGCCGGGCCGCGTCCTCCCCCTCGTACGCGCGCACCACTTCCTCGATGCCGCCCGACATCCGGATGACGCCGTGGTCGATCCACATGGCCGTCTTGCAGAGCCGGGCCAGGAATTCGTTGGAATGGCTCGCGAACACCAGGATTCCGGACCGCTCCACCAGCCTCTGCAACCGCGACTGCGCCTTCTTCAGGAAGTCGGCGTCCACCGCGCCGATGCCTTCGTCGAGCAGCAGGATTTCGGGGTCGATGCTGGTGACCACGCCCATCGCCAGCCGGACGCGCATGCCGGTGGAATAGGTGCGCAGCGGCATCGACAGGTAGTCGCCCAGTTCGGTGAACTCGGCGATCTCATCGACCTTGGACAGCATCTGTTTTCGCGTCTGGCCGAGGAACAGGCCGCGAATGATGATGTTCTCGTAGCCGGAGATCTCCGGGTCCATGCCGACGCCGAGATCGAAGACCGGCGCGACCCTTCCGGTGACTGTCGCCCACCCCCTGGTGGGTTCGTAGATGCCCGAAAGTAGGCGCAGCAGAGTCGATTTGCCCGCGCCGTTGTGGCCCACCAACCCCACCCGGTCACCCAGCTCGAGGGACATGGTGATGTCGCGCAACGCCTCGACCACCACCACGTTGGAGCTGTTGCGGCCGATCGTGCCGCCGGCCTTGCCCAGGAAGGCCTTCTTCAACGAACGCGACTTGGCGTCGAAGATGGGAAATTCCACCCATGCGTTGTGCGTCTCGATGTGAGGACCCGACACCGTCAACTACTCAAGTTCGCTTACAGGTACTGGCCGTGCCCGTGCGCGCCGCCCGGCTTACCGATGCCCGGAGGAAGCGCGCCCTGGCGCATCTTTTCCAGCTGCGCGCGGGCGGCCATCTGCTGGGCGAACAGCGCGGTCTGGATGCCGTGAAACAGTCCTTCCAGCCAGCCGACCAACTGTGCCTGGGCGATGCGCAATTCGGCGTCGGACGGGGCGGCGTCCTCGTTGAAGGGCAGGGTGAGGCGGTCCAGCTCCTCACGCAGCTCCGGTGCCAGGCCCTCTTCCAGTTCCCGGATGCTGGTCGCGTGGATCTCGCGCAGCCGGTTACGGCTGGCATCGTCCAGCGGTGCGGCGCGCACTTCCTCGAGCAGTTGCTTGATCATGGTGCCGATGCGCATCACCTTGGCCGGCTGCTCGACCAGGTCGGTCAGGGAACGCTCGTCGGCGTCATCATCGGCCAGCGCCATCATCCGCGGGTCGACGCCGCCGATAATTTCGACGCCGTCGTCATCGTTGCGGGTACTCAACTCTTCACCATCCTTTGTGGACTATGAGTGTGGCGTAGTGCCGTTTCCGCGCCATTCATAAATTCGGGCACCGCCATTGTCGTAGATCAACGCCCACGACTTCGACTTATCCAGTGACACTAGTCCTTCGGGTACGGCGAACCCCCGGACAGTCGGCGTGCTGGTGTAGATGTACCGAATATTGAGCGCTTTAATCGCTTCGACGACCCGTGGATCGGAATCGCCCAGGCGCGCACGCGCCCAGAAGATATACCGGTTCGGGCCCGGACCCATCTGTTGCGGGTAGTCGTAATGGGTCCATAACGGATGCAGATCGGCGACGGCGTACATCCAGGCGGTGCCGTCGGTGTTGGCGTTGCCGATCAATGTGTCGTGCGCGCCGGGCAGCGTGGCCAGGTAGGCCATGGCCATCAGGTCGCGCTGGTCGATCATCACCGAGTCGTACTTGTCGCCCATCAGCACCAGGTGCCGGTACAGGTAGTGGCGCCCGGTGAGCACGGTGGCCGCCACCAGCAGCACCGCCGTGACCGAGACCCAGACCGGGGCGGGCAGCGGCCTGAACCGGCCGGTGACCCGTCTGACGCCGGCTACCGCGCCCACGACGATCGCGAACAGTGCGACGCCGGCCATCGGCTCCAGCAGCAGGGTGATGGCGGCCGAGATCCGGCGCGGGTCCTTGTAGAAGAACTCGCCGAACATTCCGGCCAGCGCGCCGACGGGACCGCCCAGCGGGTTACCGGCGTCGACGCCCACCACCACCAGCAGCAGCCACAAGGCGAGCGGCCACCAGATCTTCTTGACCAGAAAGATGACCCCGCCGATGGCGGTCACCGCGATCAGCCCGTACTGCACCGGAAAGTCGTTGAGATGCCGCGAATGCTGAAAGACCATGTCGAACACCCCCCGCTTCTTACTGAGGTGGGTCAGAAAGGAGTGCCCGGCAATGATGTCTTCCTGCCCTTGGACACTGATGAACTGCGGCAACAGGATCAGTCCGGATAGCACGGCAACGCTGGCCAGGACGGCAAAATCGACCAGCCTGCCGCGCACCGGATGCCACACCACGTCCAAGACCCACCAGGCCACCAGGAACAACAGCACGATCACCCCGCCGGTGATGTGCACGGACATGACGCCCACCCACGCCAGCACGGCCGCCGGGATGCGGTCACGGTGTCGCAGCGTGGAGGCGATCAGGACGAACGCCGGGACCGCGACCCCGTAGGCCGCCAGGTTGGGCATCGCGGCGACGCCGAACTCGACGTAGGGGACCGCGGTGAACGACGCCGACAGCGCCGCCGCGGTGGCCGCCGCCCCGGCGCAGCGCCACTCGGTGGTGCGCGGCCGCAGCAGATGCCAGGTGAGCATCGCCGCGCTGGTGGGGAACAACCACACCGACGCGGCCACCGAACTCAGCGTGTAGCCGGTCGTGGGCGCCGCCCCGGTCAGCTGGCAGAACACCGCGGTCAGGGCATGGAACACCGACGGGTAGTACAGCGTCTTGTGGGTCTCGACGTTGCGCAGCTCGCCCATGTGCGTCGATGACGCCTGGCCGGTGTCCAGGATGAACCGCACCTCGTTGGCGTGCCAGACGGCGTCCCAGGTGCTCGGGATGGTCTGCCAGTGCGCGGCCAGGCCACGGTAGGCGGCCCACATGACGAGCAGGGCTCCCAGCGCGACTCCGGCCGACACCGTGATGGCCGGCCACCGGCTGACCGCACGGGCTTCGGCGTCGCGGTCGCGGTAGCGGGCGAGCAGCAGCTGTAAACCGATCATCAGCAGGCACACCACGACCAACGCCGCCAGCGCCGTCCACCCGTTCCACGGAATCCCGATGGCACCAAACGGAATAATGGCTAGCGCGACCACGCCGTAGGTCAGCGCCGGCCCGACCGCGACGGCGACAGGCCAGGACAGCTGAGTGATGCGTGCGATGATCGCCCCGGGCGCTATCAGCAAGAACAATGCAATGAGCGTTCCGAACCAGAGCCCCACTCGACTAGTATGGCTGGCCGGGTGCCCTGGCTCGGGAGGCCACCAACTGGCCGGAACGTCTGTGGCACCCGCTACCGTCACAGTTTCGCAAAAAGCGGAAGCTTTAAGGTGGCCCACATGGCATACGACGTCGCCCGGGTGCGCGGACTGCATCCTTCGCTGGGTGACGGGTGGGTACACTTCGACGCTCCGAGCGGGATGCTGGTTCCCGATTCCGTCGCGACCACGGTGTCGACTGCCTTCCGCCGGTCCGGTCCCACCACCGTGGGCGCGCACCCATCGGCGCAGCGCAGTGCCGCTGTTCTCGAGGCGGCGCGGGCGGCGGTGGCCGATCTGTTCAACGTCGAACCCGCGGGTGTCGTGCTGGGCGCCGATCGGGCGATCTTGCTGTCGGCGCTGGCCGAGGCGTCGTCGTCGCGCGCGGGCCTGGGTTACGAGGTCATCGTCAGCCGCCTGGACGACGAAGCCAACATCGCCCCGTGGCTGCGCGCGGCGCACCGGTACGGCGCCAAGGTCAAGTGGGCCGAGATCGACATCGAGACGGGTGAGCTCCCGACATGGCAGTGGGAGGGCCTCATCGGGAAGTCCACCAGGCTGGTCGCCGCCCCCTCGGCCTCCGCGACCCTGGGCACGGTCACCGACCTGCGGGCGATGACCAAGCTGGTGCACGACGTCGGCGGCCTGGTCGTGGTCGACCACTCGGCCGCTGCGCCCTACCGGCTGCTCGACGTGAAGGAGACCGACGCCGACGTGGTGGCGGTGAACGCCGCGGCGTGGGGCGGTCCGCCGATCGGGGCCATGGTGTTCCGCGATCCGTCGCTGCTCAATTCGTTCAGTTCCATCTCGCCGGACCCCAAGGCCACCGGGCCGGCGCGCCTCGAGATCGGGGCACACCAGTTCGGTCTGCTGGCCGGGGTGGTGGCCAGCATCGAGTACCTGGCCTCGCTCGACGAAGCCGCCCGCGGCAGCCGGCGCGAACGTTTGGCGGTGTCGATGCAATCGGCCACGTCGTATCTGAACCGGATCTACGACTACCTGATGGTGTCGTTGCGGTCGCTGCCGTTGGTGATGGTGATCGGCCGCCCGGAGGTGCGTATCCCGGTGGTCAGTTTCGCGTTGAACGGCGTGCCCGCGGAACGCGTCGTGCAGCGGTTGGCGGACAACGGGATCCTGGCCTTCACGAACGACAGTTCCCGCGCGCTCGACGTGTTGGGCGTCAACGACGTCGGCGGCGCGGTCACGGTCGGCCTGGCGCACTATTCGACGACGGCCGAAGTCGACCAGTTGGTGCGCGCGCTGGCGTCCCTGGGCTGAGGCCCGCTGAGCCGGGCTCAGGCCGGCAGCGTCAGCACGACCTTCCCGTGCACTTCTCCCGCCGCAAGCTTCCGGTGGGCGGCGCTGGCCTGCTCGATGGGTATCCGCTCGCCGATGATCGGGCGAACCCGGCCGTCGGCGATCATCGGCCACACCTTGGCCGTCACGGCCTGCACGATCTCGCTCTTGCTGTTCGGGCCGCTCACCGGACGGCCGCGCAGCGTGGTGCCGATGACGCGTGCCCGCTTGGCGAGCAGCTTGCCGATGTTGAGCTCGCCCTTGATGCCGCCCTGCATGCCGATGATGACGAGTTGCCCGTCGGTGGCCAGGGCGTCGATGTTGCGGTCCAGATAGGAGGCACCCATGATGTCGAAGATCACATCTGCGCCGCCAAACTCCTGCACCCGTGCGACGAAGTCGTCGTCTCGGTAGTTGATGGTGATCTCGGCGCCCAGGTCGCGACAGGTCTGCAACTTCTCCGCCGATCCGGCGGTGACCGCCACCCGGGCACCCAGCGCCCGGGCGATCTGGATCGCGTGGGTGCCGATGCCGCTGGCCCCGCCGTGCATGAGCAGCAGCTGCCCTGCGCACAGGTGCGCGGTCAGCACCAGGTTCGACCACACGGTGCAGGCGACTTCGGGCAGCGCGGCCGCGTCGACCAGGTCGACACCTGAGGGAATGGGCATCAGCTGGCCGGCGGGGACGGCGACGTACTCGGCGTATCCACCCCCGGCGAGCAGCGCGCAAACCTCTTGTCCGACAGACCAATTCGTGACATCCGAGCCGACTTCAGTGATGACCCCGGACACCTCCATGCCGATGATCTCGCTCGCGCCGGGCGGCGGCGGATATTTACCGGCCGCCTGCAGCAGGTCGGCCCGGTTCACGCCGGCCGCGGCGACTTTGACCAGTACTTCGCCAGGCCCGGCGGAAACATCGGGTACCTCCTGCCAGCAGAACTGATCGGAGGATTCGGCGACGATGGCGCGCATGGTGGCCACGCTACCGAGTCCCGCTACCCTAATCAGCGGTGGCGTGGCAGAGCGGCCTAATGCACTCGCCTTGAAAGCGAGAGACGGCTAACACCGTCCGGGGGTTCAAATCCCTCCGCCACCGCCGAAGTCACTCGACGCTCTGATGCAGCGTCGGTGCGTAGCGCAGCACTGCGCCCACACCGTCGGCCGGGGCGATCCGCTCGTCGGTGCGCACCAGGGCGGCCCCCACCGAGATCGCCGACACCACCAGCGCCTCGTCGGCCCGCAGCGTCTTGGCGGGAGCGGCGCCCTGCTCGGACAACACGTTTTCGTCGGGGGCGATGGTCGTCATGCCTTCGTCGGCGACGACGGTCGCGTCGCCGATGTCGCCGATGATCAACGTCTCGACCGCGCCTTGACGCAGCGCCGAGCAGACAGCGCCCAGCCCCTCGACCGCCAGCCCCGACTGCCGCCCGATCTCGGCGGTAAAGCGCTGCGCGGCATCGTCGATAGTGCGCAGCTGCCGCTTGACGAACTCGGCTTCGATCGCGTGCTCGATCTCACCGAAGTCGTGACCGCTGTGCCGGGCCCCGACCTCGAGTGCCACCGTGCGCTCCTGCAGCCGCTCCGGTAACGCGGCCAGCAGATCGGAACGCGAGCGCACCTCGCCCACCACGAAGATCACCTCGATCGCCTTGTCGTCGGCCAGTTCGGCGACACGGTCGGCGACGGCGCGCAGGTTCTTGCGGGCGGCCTCTTCGGTGCGCAGCTGGGGGTCGCCGTAGCCCGCGGTCTCGGCGCCCGCGGCCTTGTGCACGGGATGGCCGCCACCGTCCACGGTCTCGGCGCGCAGCGTTCCGCCGAGGTGGGTGGTGATGTCGGCCCCACTGTGGTCGACGACTGCCAGCACATAGTCCGGATGATCGAAGCTCTGCTCGAGAATCGGTACCAGGTAAGGCAATTCGGATACCCGGACGATGTCGGCGGCGGCGGGGCGGGCCAGGTGCTCGTTGATCGCCACGCCGTCGGCGCTGGCGACCACCGCCCGCCCGCTGCGGCCGATCGGCGGACGCAGGTTCATGATCGCGTCCTCGATCTGGTCGATGACTGTGGCGCCGACGTGTGAGCGCTCCAGCTCTTCTTTCACCGCGCGCCACTTGAGCTCGAGTTGAGCCTCGGCGTCATGGGTGTCGTGTGAATCGTCGAAGTACACCGAAGCGAACGGCCCCGGTGCGTCCAGCAGTTTGCGGAATCGTTGCGAGTCCATGGTGTGTTGGTTGCCCCGCGAACCCGGGGACAAACACCTAGCTTCGATCGCCCTCGCTGTCGTCGAAGAAATGCCACTCGCCGTCGTGTTCGACTTCCATCCGCCAGCCGAGCTCGCTGTTATCGGCCTTCTGGTCGACGAACCACGCGTGTGCGTTGTCGGCGCTTTCGATGTCTTTGGTCGCGACGACTTCGCCCTTGGGGTCTAGCACTCGATAGGTAGCCATGAGGGCAGTGTTCCCGCTGCCGTCATCGTCAACCGGACGGTATTTCGGCGGTGATCGTGTCCAGCAGGGCGGTATACCGGCGGACTTCGGGATCGCGGCCGGGTTTGCCGCTGCTCACCACGCCCGCCGACAGGCCTCGCGCGGGGTCGGCCCAGATCGCGATGTTCGCCAGGCCCAGGTTGCCGAACGCGTGCGGCGCGTTGCGTCCGAACGGACCCCATCGGTTGGTGCCGAGGATGTACCCGGTGCCCCAGCGAGCCGGCCGCAAACCGACCGCGAAATCCGGTCGTAGCCTTCGGCATTGGGTCACCGCGCCGTACATCGTCTCGGGGCTGATCACCCGCACGCCGTCGAGTTCGCCTCCGCGCCTCCATATCTCGGCGAACCGCGACATTTCCTGCGCCGTCGACACCGTGTTCGACGATGGAATGATGGTGGTCAGGAACGCCGGGGAGTTCGTGTACGGGATCATCTCGTGCACGGTTCCGCCGATCGCCTTACGGAAGATCTGGGCGACCACCGGCGGGAGCGTTCGCCCGGTGGCGTGACTCGGCGCGACCAACGGGACGTCCTGTTTGGCGACGCCGAAGTTGGTCCAGCGGAAGTCGAGCGGGTCGAGGATCTCGGTGGCGAGGATCTCGCGAATCTCCTTGCCCGTTGCCGCGTAGACGATTTCGCGCACGAGCGGGCCCCAGGTCAGGGCGTGGTAGATGTGCACCAGCCCCGGGCGGTAGAGGGGCCGGAGCTCGCCCAGCTTCTGCTGCGCGTACTCGTGGTCGTCGGCGCGTTTGATGTCCGGCCTGGGTCCGGTGGGGAACGGCAGTCCGGCGCTGTGGGTCATCACATGCCGGATGGTGATCCGGTGCTTGCCGTGGCTGGTGAAGGTGGGGATGTAGTCGCAGACCCGGTCGTCGAGCGAGAACACCCCGCGCTCGACGAGCATGTGCACCACGGTCGCCGCCATCCCCTTGGCCGCCGAGTACACACAAAACGGGGTGTCGGGCGTGACGGCGATCTTCTCGGCGTCGGGCGGGTCGCTCGGCGCGTTTCCCCAAGCGTGGCCGATCGCACGGTTGAGCACGACGCGGCCGTTCCGGCGGATGCACAGCTGGATCGCGGGGTGGAAGCCCGCCCGGTACCAATGCCGGGCGGCCTCCCAGATCCGGTCGACGGCGGCGCTGTCGATTTCGGAGTGGTCTTCGGCGCCGATCGCCGTCACGGAATCCAGGTCGGCCGGGACGCGGATCTTGCCGTCTGGTGTCGTCACCTCAGCGAGGGTACGTGGCTTCCGGTCACTCGCCGGTGAACTGCGGCGGCCGCTTCTCGAACGTCGCCGAGATGCCCTCGGTCAGGTCCTTCGACGGCAGGAAGGCCGCGTTCCAGGCGGCCACATACCGCAGGCTCTCCGAGACGGCCGCGATGCGCTGCTGGTCGAGGACGTCCTTGATGCCGTGCACGGTCAGCGGCGGGTTGGCGGCGATCTCCGCGGCGGTCGCGTGGGCCGCGGCCAAAGTGGCGTCGGCGTCGGCGTACACGTCGTTGACCAGACCGATCTTCTCGGCGCGGGCCGCGTCGATGTCCTTGCCGGTCAGCGCCAGTTCGCGCAGGTGCCCGTCGTTCAGGATCATCGGCAGGCGGGCCAGGCTGCCGACGTCGGCGACGATGGCGAGCTTGACCTCGCGCACCGAGAACTTCGCGTCGGCGCTGGCGTAGCGGATGTCCACCGCCGAGATCAGGTCGACGCCGCCGCCGATGCACCAGCCGTGCACTGCGGCGATGGTCGGGGTCCGGCAGTCGGCGACCGCGCTGATCGCGCCCTGCATGCGCTTGACCTCGCGGTGGAACACCGCGCGCGGGCCGGCCAGCGCGTCGCCGGACAGCAGCGGGGTGAACGAGCCGCCCATCGCCGGCACGTCCAGCCCGTAGCTGAAGTTCCTGCCCGAGCCGGTCAGCACGATGGCCCGCACCTCGGGGTCGGCGTCCAGCTCCGCGAACAACTCGGGCATCTCCGACCAGAACGCCGGTCCCATCGCGTTGCCCTTGCCCGGCCCGATCAGCGTCACCTGGGCGACGTGGTCTTTCGTCTCGACGGTGACGGATTCGTATGCTTGCGCCATATCGAGACCGTAGCGTGGCGAACATGGTTCCTGACTTGCGACCCGGACCGCATTCCCCGCCCACCGACGAGCTGCGCAGCGCCGAGGACACCCTGGGCGTGCTGCAGCGTGTGCTGCACACCATCGCCGCCGACGACCTGTCACGACGGACGCCGTGCACCGAATTCGACGTGTCGGAGCTGACCGGGCATCTGCTGAATTCGATCTCGGCAATCGGGGGCATGGTCGGTGCGGAGATTCCGGAGCGCCAGGAAGGCGATTCGGTGGAGCGCCAGGTGATCGCCGCGGCTCGCCCCGCGCTGGACGCCTGGCATCACCATGGTCTGGACGGCTCGGTGCCGTTCGGCAAGGGTGAGATGCCCGCCAAAAGCGCGTGCGGCATCCTGTCGATCGAATTCCTGGTCCACGCTTGGGATTACGCCGTCGCGGTGGGGCACGACATCGACGCGCCAGAGCCGCTGTCCGAATACGTGCTGGGGCTGGCGCGTCACATCATCAGGCCGGAGCTGCGCGGCCAAGCCGGATTCAACGGCCCGGTGGACGTGCCGGCCGACGCCGGCGCGCTCGAGCAACTGGTCGCGTTCACGGGTCGCAATCCGGCCGGATAGCTCGGCATTCGCCGAACGTGCACACAGTGCGAATTCCGGGCAGTTTTTCCGCAGTCAGTGCACGCTCGGCGAGCGGCTACTGCTCGCGTTCCAGATAGAAGTAGTAGTACTTGCCGTTGTCGAGGACGCCCTTGCCGTTCATGATGCCCATCACGGCGTCGTCGTCGATCTTCTTGAAGTGGTCGTGCACCGGCTGGCCGTCGTAAACCATGGTCGCGGTGACCTCGCCGCGGAAGTCCTCCAGCCACAGGCTGGCCTCGCCGTTGCCCAGCTCAACGTTCGAGAACTTGTTGCCATCGGCGTCCAGGCAGACCAGGGGTTGCACGTCGCGGACCGACTTGAAGGTCTTGCCGTACCACCCGGCCTTCTCCAGTTGGCCGTTCATCTTGTGGCCGGTCTGGAATTCGCCGCCCTTCCACTCGCCGAGCATCCCCTCGATCGTCGCGGGCGCAAGTTCGGCCCAGAATTCGTCGAGCTCGGAATCCGCGATGTCGCCGCCGCGCTCCTTGAACTCGGTGAACTTTTTGCGCGCGACGTCCACGGGCGACTCCTTACGATTCGGTGCGGGCAATCCAGTCGCGGGCAAAATGCAGCATGGCGTCATTTTCCTCCGGCGTGCCAATGGTGACACGGACGCCCTCGCAAGCGAATGGCCGCACCACCAGGTGCGCATCGGCGGCCCGCTCGGTGAAGTCCATGCTGCGCTCGCCCAGCGGTAGCCAGACGAAGTTGGCTTGCGACGGGGGTAGCCCGAATCCGGCGTCGCGCAGCGCGGCGCTGACGCGGGCCCGCTCGAGGACCACGGCGTCGGTGCGGGCCAGCAACTCGTCGGAGGCCTCGAGCGACGCGATGGCGGCCGCCTGGGCGACGTTCGTCACCGCGAACGGCATGACGACCTTGTCCAGCGCGGTGATGAGATCCGGGTGGCCGATCGCGTACCCGACGCGCAGACCCGCCAACCCGTAGGCCTTCGAAAAGGTCCGCAGCACAACGACGTTGCCGTGGGTCAGGGCCAGCTCCAAGCTGTTGGGCAGCATGCCGTCGCGGATGTATTCGACGTACGCCTCGTCGATGGCGATCAGGACGTGCGGCGGAACGCTCTCGACGAATCGCGTCAGCGTGTCCGGGTCGACCACCGTAGACGTCGGGTTGTTTGGGTTGCACACGAAGATCAGCCGGGTGCGGTCGGTGATGGCGCCCAGCATCGCGTCGAGGTCGTGCGTGTGGTTGGCCAACGGCACTTTGACGGCGGTGGCCCCGGCCACCTGGATGATCGGCGAGTAGATCTCGAAGCTACGCCAGCCGATCACCACCTCGTCGCCGGCGGAGGTGGTGATCTGCACCAGCTGCTGGCACAGGGTGGCCGAACCATTGCCCACCGCGATGTGCTCGGGTGCGACGCCGGAGCCCAGGTGCTTGGCGAGCGCGCCCTTGAGGTCCACGCTGGCGGTGTCCGGATAACGGTTGACGACCGCAATCGCACGCTCGATCGCCGCGCGCACGCTGGGCAGTGGGCCGTGCACAGTCTCGTTGCTGGCCAGTTTGATCGAGCCCGTCACGTTCTTGCCGGGGACATACACTGGCAGTCCGGCCAGTTCGTTGCGCAGGCGGGCAGTCACTTCGACAGCTTAAGGCTCGACTGTGTACAGTATGGCCGGTTCCCC
>DASTKA010000324.1:0-2552 GCA_035716165.1 Mycobacterium sp.
TAAATGCGGTACCGCCGGTACTGCAACATCGGGGTCGGCCGACGCCGGTCCATGCGGCCCCGCCGGCTGCGCGTGAAAAGATCGGTGCATCATGAGCACCGCTACCGGATCCAGCCGGATTTTCTCCGGCGTGCAGCCCACCTCCGACTCGCTTCACCTGGGCAACGCGCTGGGCGCCGTCAAGCAGTGGGTCGCGCTGCAGGACGACCACGACGCGTTCTTCTGCGTGGTCGACCTGCATGCCATCACCGTCGCCCAGGATCCGGAGGCGCTGCGCCGCCGGACGCTGATCACCGCCGCCCAATATCTGGCGCTGGGGATCGATCCGGCCCGCAGCACCGTGTTCGTGCAGAGCCACGTGCCCGCCCACACGCAGCTGGCCTGGGTGCTGGGTTGCTTCACCGGCTTCGGGCAGGCGTCGCGGATGACGCAGTTCAAGGACAAGTCGCTGCGCCAGGGCGCCGACACGACGACCGTGGGGTTGTTCACCTACCCGGTGCTGCAGGCCGCCGACGTGCTGGCCTACGACACCGATCTGGTGCCCGTCGGTGAGGACCAGCGTCAGCATCTCGAGTTGGCGCGCGACATCGCCGAGCGGTTCAACAGCCGCTTCCCGGACACTTTCGTGGTGCCGGACATGCTCATTCCCAAGGCCACCGCCAAGATCTACGACCTGGCCGACCCGACGTCGAAGATGAGCAAGTCGGCCGCGACCGATGCCGGGCTGATCAACCTGCTCGACGATCCGGCGTTGTCGGCCAAGAAGATTCGCTCGGCGGTCACCGACAGCGAACGCGAGATCCGCTTCGACACCGACGCGAAGCCGGGCGTGTCCAACCTGCTGAGCATCCAGTCCGCGGTCACCGGTGCCGGTATCGATGAGCTCGTGCAGGGCTATGCCGGAAGGGGTTACGGCGATTTGAAGAAGGACACCGCCGAGGCGGTCGTCGAGTTCGTCGCCCCGATCAAGGCCCGCGTCGACGAACTGACCGCCGACTTCGGCGAATTGGAGGCCGTGCTGGCGGCCGGAGCTGCGCGGGCCAACGAAGTGGCGAGCAAAACCGTTCAACGGGTTTACGATCGGTTAGGTTTCCTTCCGCAACGGGAATAGGTCTCACCATGAGCGAGCCGGCCAAGCCGGGCATCTTCGATCGGTTGCGAACCCGCTACGGGTGGATCGACCATGTCATCCGCGCCTACCAGCGCTTCGACGAACGCAACGGCGGGTTCTTTGCGGCCGGCCTCACTTATTACACGATTTTCTCGTTGTTTCCTTTGCTCATGGTCGGTTTCGCGGCCTTCGGGTTCGTCCTGGCCCGTCGGCCGCAGCTGTTGAGCACGATCGACGACCACATCCGGGCCCAGGTGACCGGCGCGCTGGGTAATCAGCTGCACGAGTTGATGAACTCGGCCATCGATGCCCGAACGTCGGTCGGTGTCATCGGTTTGGCCACCGCGGTGTGGGCGGGCCTGGGCTGGATATCGCATCTGCGCCAGGCATTGACGGAGATGTGGTGGGACACGCACATCGAGTCGCAGGGCTTCGTGCGCAACAAGATCTCCGACCTGTTGGCGATGATGGGGACGTTCGTGGTGATCGTGGCCACCGTCGTGCTGACCGCCGTCGGCCATACCGGGCCCCTGGCCGCGCTGCTGAAATGGCTTGGCATACCGCAATTTGTGGTATTCGACTGGATCTTCTGGCTGCTCTCGATCCTGATTGGGGCACTGGTGTCGTGGCTGCTGTTCACCTGGATGATCGCCCGCCTGCCGCGGGAGAAGGTCAGCCTGGGCGATTCGATGCGGGCCGGCCTGATCGCGGCGATCGGCTTCGAGGTGTTCAAACAGGTGGCGTCGATCTATCTGAGGACGGTGTTGCGCAGCCCCGCGGGCGCCGCCTTCGGCCCAGTGCTGGGGTTGATGGTGTTCGCCTACATCACGGCCTATCTCGTCCTGTTCTGCACCGCGTGGGCGGCGACGGCCTCGAATGATCCGCGCAGCCAGCCCGTCGCCCCTCCGGCGCCGGCGATCATCGCGCCGCGCGTGCAGGTGGACGAGGGACTCAACACCCGGCAGACCCTGACCGCGATGGCGCTGGGAGCCGTTGGTGCGCTGACACTTTCCCGAATCGCCCGCGTCGGCCGCCGCGTTCGCTAGCCGCCCGGCTGCCGCCAGGCGCCGCGCACCATGACCTCCGATGCGCCCGAATGATCGTCCAGCACAACAAGGTTGGCGTCGTAGCCGGCGTGCAGAACGCCCACCGACCGCAGGCCGAGCGCTTGCGCCGGCGTCGCGGCCGTCGTCTGCACCGCGGCGGCCAGGCCGGCATCGGCGTGCACCGTGTGGAAGAGCAGATCCATGGTGGCGGTGCTGCCGGCGATCGTCGACGTCCCGTGCACACGTGCGACGCCGGCGACGACGTCGATGGGCACCGCGCCGAGCCGAAACGCGCCGTCGGCGCGACCGGCCGCGGCGATCGCGTCGGTGATCACAGCGACCCGGTCGGCACCCGCCACCGCGATCACCGCCGTCACCACGTCGGGGTGTAAGTG
>DASTKA010000325.1:0-6243 GCA_035716165.1 Mycobacterium sp.
GCCGTAGACCAGGAATTCGCCGTCGGGCTCGAACAACTGCACGCACACGTCGATGTCGCCGACGTCAAGCGCGAGGGCGTAACCGGCGAGCAGTTCGTGGATCGCGGCCTCATCGCCACGGTCGTCGTGCGTCATTGCGTCGCCTCGCGCAGGTGCTCCGCGGCGCCGCGGCGCAGCGCCTGCGACTCTGCGGCAAGGGTGATCATGCCGAACCCCAACTGCGCCATGGCATGACCCGTCTTGCCGTCCCCGGCGTGAATGCCGGTGAGCAGGCCCGCGTCCGTCGCCGCCCGATGGATGCGCACGATCGCGTCCAGCACGTCGGGATGCCGGGTGGCGCCGACGACGCCGGCGCCGAGTGAAATGGCGAGATCGGCTGGGCCGACGTAGATTCCGGTGAGGCCGTCGACGGCGCAGATCTCGTGGATGCCGGCCAGCGCGGCGGCGGTCTCGATCATCGCGAACACGCCGGCCCGTGACTCGTGGTCGGCGGGATCGACTCCCAGGCTGGCGCGCAGCGGACCGACGCTGCGCACGCCCCTGGGCGGGTAGCGGGCGGCGGCCACCGCCGCGGCGGCCTGCTCCGCCGACTCGATCATCGCGATGACGACGGCGTCGGCACCCGCGTCCAGCACCCGCCCGATCGGTGCCGCGTCGGCGTTGGGCAGGCGCACCACGGTGCCGACGGGCAGGTGCTCGATGCGGCGCAAGATAGCGGCGATGTCGGCGTCGTCGAGATAGCCGTGCTGCGCATCGAAGCCGACGTAATCGTAACCGGCACGGGCGAATTCCTCGGGGCCCAGCACGGTCGGACCGGTTACCCAGCCGCCGAATATCGGGGTCTTACGGCTCAGTGCCAGCTGCACAGCACTCGCCGAATTCTCTGTCATGCTCGACTCATCCGGCGATCGCGATCTTGATGCGCTCGGCGACAGGCCGGCAGGCCAGCTCGAAGGCGTCCTGCACCTCGTCGATGCCGAACGTGTGGGTGAGGTAGGCCCCGAGTAGCCAGGGGTGCTCGTCGGCGAATTTGCTTGCGGCTTCCAGCATCCGCCGCCGGTCAAGCGTCACACCGGATTTCAGCGTCAGGTTGTTGCGCAGCATCATTCGCATGCTGATCGGATACATCTCGTCGTCGGCGACACCGAAATAGAACACGATGCCGCCGGGGGCGGCGGCGTCGATGGCGTGGTTCAGGGTGGCGACCTGGTGGCCGACGGCTTCGATGACGACGTCCGCCCGGTCGACGGGTGCGAGTTGGCTCACCCAGCGGTCGCTGGTGGCGCGCACCGGGTCGTCGACCCCGAAAGCCCTTGCCAGGTCACGTCGATCGATCGGGTCCACCCCCGTGACGCGTCGTGCGCCCGCCGCCTTGGCGACGTAGGAGAACAGCAGGCCGATCGATCCCTGACCGATGACCGCGACGTGCCGGCCGGCCAGGTCGCCGAGCTGTTCGCAGGCGTAGAGGACGCAGGCCAGGGGTTGCAGCCCGACCGCCTGCGCGGGCGTCAGCGCCGGATCGTAGGGCGCCAGTCCGTCACCGTCGCTGACGACGCGTTCCATCATGCCGTCGAACCCGGACGCCCAGCCGACCACGTGATCCCCGGGACGGTGGGCGGGATGCCGGCTGGCGATCACCTCGCCGGCGACCTCGTGGATGGGGAAACCGTCCTTCTCGGGACCGCTTCGGCCGTCGTCCCCCGGCAGCCGTCCCTTGGCGCCGCGAAAGGCCGGCAGATCGCTGCCGCAGATACCCGCGGCTGAAAACCGCAGCAGCACTTGGCCCTCGGCCAGGCACTCGGGATTCTTGTCGTCGATCGCGTTGCGCTCGAACAGATACGGGGCGATGATCCGGTAGGACCACACGTCAGACCTCCACCGGAATATTGTTCCAGCCCCACTGGAAGCTGGACGGTAGCCGGGTGGCGGCTTCGGCCTGGATCGCGTAGCCGGGCACCCGGCGCAGCCATTCCTGCAGTAGCACAGCCACTTCCAGCCGTGCCAGATGATATCCGATGCAGAAATGCTGGCCACGGCCGAAGGCCAGCGAGCGCCGGATGGGCCGGTCCCAGATGAATTCGTCGGGGTCGGGGTACTCCCGCTCGTCGCGGTTGGCCGACGCCAGTAGGGTGATGACGCGCTGGCCCGGGTTGAGCGTGGCACCGTGAATCTCGAAGGGCTTGCGTACCGTTCGCGCGAACCACTGCGCCGGCGCACAGAATCGGATCATCTCGTCGCGTGCGACGAGGACGTTGTTCTCCAGATCGGCGCGTACGGCGGCCAGCTGGTCGGGCCGCCGGCTCAGCTCCCACAGGCCATGGGCGACGATTTTGGGTACCGTTTCGGTCCCCCCGATGAAGATGCACAGCATCTGGGTCGCGACCTCCATGTCGTCGAGCGCGCTGCCGTCGGGCAGGTGATAGCCGAGCAGACCATCGACCACGTCGAGCGGTCCCCCGGACGGATCGGCGCGGCGGCGCGCAACGGCGGGCAGGAGGTATTCGAAGTAGTTGGGCCGCGCTTGGCCGGTGTCCACGCCTTCGCCGGGTTGCGCGAGGCTGCCGGCGTTGACGGTGGCAAGTACCTGCGGCGCGAGATCGACTGATATACCGCACAATTCGCAGACGATGGCGGCCACCACGATGCCGCCGTAGTCCTGGGTCAGGTCGAACGAACCGCCTCCGAGGAGCGCGTCGAGACGTTCGTTGGCCAGCGCGCGGATCCGGCCCTCGAGGTCCGTGACCGACCGCGGCCGGAACGGGCGCGAGTGGGTGCGCCGGATCTCGCCGTACAGGTCGGAGTCGAACACGGCGTGAAATGGCAACGGATGCAGCGGCGGGTCGGCGACCGGGCCGCTGTTGTGTTGCGCGAGAACCGATGCCGGTGGCAGCGTGCCCTCCGAGGCGACGAACGTGCCGTTGTTGACTTCCAGCACCGTCCAGATGTCCTCGAAGCGCGACAGCGCGAAGGTGTCCCACCGCGGCATGTAGTACACCGGGTGGTGGTCGCGCAGGATCCGGTAGTAGGGCAGCGGGTCCGACATCACCGCCGCGTCGAAGGGGTCATAGCTGAAGTCGTTGGCGACCTTTCGTCGCTCCATCACTGCAATGGCGACGGCGGTAGGGCCTGCAGGATCGAATCCTCCCAGCCGTCACGCAATGCGGGGGCCACGCTCATCCAGGTGACTATCTCGGCCGGAGGACTCTCCTTCCACGACGGATAGTGCTCGGCGAAGCAGTCCCAGCCGCCGTCCAGCGCCCAGTAGTGGATGACCTCGTTGTAGCGGAACGTCGTGGTGAACGAACCGAGCCAGCGCTTGCCGGTACGTTCCGACCACGGAACGTAGAGCCGCTCGAGTTCGCGGATGTAGTCGTCCTGACGTCCCGGCTTGGTCTGCATGATCTCTTGAATCACCAGCGGCGCGGTGAAATTGGCCTCGCGTAACTGGGCAAGCGTCTTGTTGCTCGGCCCGGGGTACATGATGCGCCCCTCCCCGGAGGCGCCGATGTCAGCCAGAAACGCCGACCATTTGCCGGACGCGGCCTCGTGGCTGCCGCCGCGGGCCTGCGCGGCGCCGATCCTCGCGTAATCGGCGAATCCGTCGATCTCCCAGATCACCGTCGCCTGGGGCCAGTGACCGTTGTAGGGCGTGGATTCCCAGACCGCGAACAGCCGGGCGCCGAGTTGCTCCATCATCGGTTGATAGGTGTCGGCGAAGACCTCGGTGAAACGGTCACCGCGCCCGGATCCCAGCGAGATCGTCTCGTGCAGATAGAGCAGCGTGTGGCCGAAGTATTTTTTCATGGGCTAGTCGAGCCGGGTCAGCCCTGAATCGGCCCCCGAAACCACGTCGCACAGCAGGGTCTCGGTGGGGCCGACCGTCGCAGCCGGAATGCCCGCCGCCGCAAGCGCATAACCCTTGAACATGCGGGCCGCGCCGCTGAGCAGATGCTGCGCCCGCGTCGTCGCGCGATCCACACCCAGCGGCCATCCCTCACCCCACAACGCGACCTCGATCAGCCGGTTGCCCAGCGACTCGAGGACCACGTCACGCACCCGGGCGTCGGCCCTGAACGCCTCGGCGCTCACGGCCAGGCTCGTCGAACCCAGCCCGGCGAGCTCGGGCTCGAACGCTGACCGCACCCCGAGGATCCGCAGCGACCGGGTGTCGCAGCCGCGCGGGAGCAGCACCGTCACTTCCCAACCGGCCATCGCGCGGTCGTAGAGCCAGCCGCCCGCCGATTGCACGACATCGACGGCACTGGCGGCCACCACGTCGAGGCGATAACGCAGACCCTCGCCGTTTGCGAGGGTTGCGTTCGCAGCGCTGCTCTTGCTGATGTCGAACGTTGGAGCGACCATCGATCCATTCCTCACCACCAGCTCGCTGGCGGGTCTTACGCGCTTCATGGGCTTTCTCAAGGGCTGGAGCCGCTTCACGACCCGGGCGATGCGACTCACCGGACAGCGTGACACTTCTGAAGAAATTTGTAAAGGTCCCGTCGCCCGGTCAGGAACCGCGGCGCGCCTCGAGTTCGGCCAGGACTTCCTCGGTGTGCTGCCCGAGTTCCGGTGCCGCAGAACGCGGTGCCCACGGCGTCCCATGAAAATCCGCCGGTGTGGCGACCATGGGCACGGCGGCCTCGCCGTCGGGGACGTCGACGATGCCACCCGCGGCATGGAACTGCTCGTCGGCGACGACGTCCTCGAGGGTGTTGATCGGTGACCAGAAGAAGTCCGGTTCGCCCGCGAACACCTGTGCCCACTCGTCGAGGGGCCGCGTGGCGAAGATTTCATCCAGCGCGGCGACCAGCACCGTCGAGTTGACGGCGCGGGCACGGGCGTCGGCGAACCGCGGATCGTCGCGCCACTCGGGCCGGCCGACCGCGCGGCACAGCGCCGGCCAGTGCCGCTCGGGCTCGAGGCCGACGATCCAGAACCGGCGCCCGTCGGCGGCCGCGTAGTTGTTCATGCACGGGTTGCCCATCGTCTCGCGCTGGCCGATCGCGATGGGCTGACCGCTCATCAGATAGGTGTTGAGATCGAAGCTCACGGTGTAGGCGCCCTGCCGGTAGAGCGAGGTGGTCACCAGCTGGCCCGCCCCGGTCCGTTCGCGCGCGAGCAGGGCCGCGCACACGGCCGCGGCCATCGTCATTCCGGCGGAGTGGTCGCCCATCCCGCCGCGCTGGAAAGGGGGCGTATCGCCGGGGCGGGTGAGCAGGTGGGCCACCCCGGCCCGGGACCAGAACGCGGCCACGTCGAACGCGGCGCGGTCGGCGTCGGGCCCCTCTTCGCCGTAGCCGGTGATGAGCCCGTAGACCAGACGGGGGTTGGCGGCCGACACCGACTCGAAGTCCAGGCCCAGCCGTCGCAGCGCTCCAGGTCGGACGTTGGTCAGGAAAACGTCTGCGTCGGAGAGCAATTCGAACGCGGTGCCGCGCCCCGCCTCGGTGCCGAGGTCCAGAACGACGCTGCGCTTGGACCGGTTGTCCATTTCGAACGGCGGGTTCAGGCCCAGATCGCAGCCCAGCATCCGGCCGAACATGCGCGCCGGATCACCGGTCGGCGGTTCGATCTTGATCACGTCGGCGCCCCAGTCCGCCAAAATGGCACCGGCGGCCGGTCCGGCCACCCAGACCCCGAGTTCGACGACCTTGACGCCTGCTACCGGTCCCGCCATGAATCAAGCTCCCATCCCACGCCTTGGCGTCGGCGCGACTAGTTCGATTACTTCGACGAGTTCTGAGCTGCCTCGCGATGATTCTCCGCCGCCCCGCGTATCGGAATACATGCGGGCAGCGCGCAACGGCTGCCCGGGGCGAGCCCATCTGCATGCGGGCGCCCAAACAGACAGCAGATAAGGAGATCGTCATCATGGCCACAATCTCAGGCAGCTCGGTTTTGATCACCGGAGGCAACCGCGGCATCGGGAGCGCACTGGCCTCCGAAGCGTTGAACAGGGGTGCCAGGCGGGTGTACGTCGGCACCCGCAACGCCTTAACCGACGACATCGATTCCCGCGTCACCCCCGTGGCCCTGGACATCACCAAGGCTTCGCAGATCCGTGCGGCAGTCGAGCAGGTCGACTCGCTCGATATCTTGATCAACAACGCCGGCCTAGCGCTTTATGACGACCTGAACGACCGCTCCGTACTCGAACAGCATCTCGCGGTGAATCTTTTCGGTACTTACGATCTGGTCCAGGCCTTCCTTCCGCTGCTGGCTCAGTCCAGGGGCTCGATC
>DASTKA010000326.1:0-3323 GCA_035716165.1 Mycobacterium sp.
CGCCCGAAACTCCGCCCGCCGATGCACCAGGGTGACGCTGCGGGCAAACCGGGTCAAAAACGTCGCCTCCTCCATCGCCGAGTCCCCACCCCCGATGACCGCGATGTCCTGATCTCTGAAGAAGAACCCGTCACAGGTCGCACACGAGGACACCCCGCGACCCAACAACTCCTGCTCCCCGGGCACCCCCAAATACCGGGCCGCGGCCCCCATCGCCAAGATCACCGCCCGCGCCCGCACCGTATGGCCCTCAGCGGTGGTCACCGACTTGACCGGACCCTGCAACGACACGGACTCGACGTCTTCCATCCGCAGATCCGCCCCGAACCGCAACGCCTGCTCGCGCATCTGATCCATCAACTCCGGACCGGTGATCCCGTCGCGAAACCCCGGGAAATTCTCCACCTCGGTCGTCGTCATCAACGCCCCACCAAACGAGGTCCCCTCAAACACCACCGGCGCCAACTGCGCCCGCGCCGCATACAACGCCGCGGTATACCCAGCAGGACCCGAACCGATAACGATCACGTCATGGACGTCGGAGGAGCTCATAAGCCGCCACACTACTGCGAATCCGCTACGCACCGGCCGAGCCCGCCGGCCGCCAAGACCAAGACCAAGACGTGAAGCAGCGCACACAACCAGCGGTTGTGTGCCCACAACAATCGCACCTCTACTGACACCACCGTCACAAGCGCACTATGGAATCCGTGACCCGTGGGTCCAATGCAGTGCCAACGGGCACCAACTGACGCACAACATCATCGTCGATGCCGCGGCCCAGCCCGCCGCCTGCCGACCGATCCGTACCGCCGCGAACTGTTCGCGAAGGAGATGCACCACATGACCACCGCACGTCCCGTCAAGACCCGCAATGACGGTCAGTGGGCGCTGGGCGATCGCGAACCGCTCAACCACGCCGAGCAGTTCAAGAGCGACGACGCGCCGCTCAACGTGCGCGACCGCATCATCAACGTCTACTCGAAGCAGGGTTTCGACAGCATCGCCAAGGACGACCTGCGCGGGCGGTTCCGCTGGATGGGCCTCTACACGCAGCGCGAGCAGGGCTACGACGGCAGCTGGACCGGCGACGAGAACACCGACAAGATCGAAGCCAAGTACTTCATGATGCGGGTCCGCTCCGACGGCAAGGCCATGACCGCGCACACGATGCGCACGCTGGGCCAGATTTCGACCGAATTCGCCCGCGACACCGCCGACATCAGCGACCGGGAAAACCTGCAGCTGCACTGGGTCCGGATCGAGGACGTGCCCGAGATCTGGCGGCGGCTCGAATCGGTGGGCCTGCAGACCACCGAGGCCTGCGGTGACTGCCCCCGCGGCATCCACGGCTCGCCGCTGGCCGGTGACTCGCTCGACGAAATTCTCGACCCGTCGCCCGCGATCGACGAGATCGTCCGGCGCTCGCTGAACAACCCCGAGTACGCCAACCTGCCCCGCAAGTACAAGACCGCGGTCTCCGGCCTGCAGGACGTCTCCCACGAGACGCACGACATCGCCTTTGTCGGCGTCAACCACCCCGAACACGGCCCCGGCCTGGACTTGTGGGCGGGCGGCGGACTGTCGACGAACCCGATGCTTGCCCAGCGGCTCGGCGTGTGGGTGCCGCTGGACGAGGTTGCCGACGTCTGGGAGGGCGTCACCCAGCTGTTCCGCGACTACGGCTATCGCCGGTTGCGCGCCAAGGCCCGGCTGAAGTTCCTGGTGAAGGACTGGGGCGTGGAGAAATTCCGCGATGTGCTGGAAACGGAATACCTGAACCGCCGGCTGATCGATGGGCCGGCGCCCGCGCCGGTCAAGCAGACCATCGACCACGTCGGGGTGCAGCGGATCAAGAACGGCCTCAACGCCGTCGGCGTCGCGCCGATCGTCGGGCGCGTGACGGGCAGCACCCTGTCGGCCGTGGCCGACCTGATGGAGAAGGCCGGCTCCGACCGGGCGCGGTGGACCCCGTTCCAGAAGCTGGTCATCCTCGACGTTGCCGACGACAAGGTCGACGAACTGGTGGCGGGCCTGGACGCGCTGGGCCTGCCGTCACGGCCGTCGTCGTGGCGCAAGAACACCATGGCATGCACCGGGATCGAATACTGCAAGCTGTCCTTCGCCGAAACCCGGGTCCGGGCACAGACTTTGGTGCCCGAGCTGGAACAGCGCCTGGCCGACGTGGATTCCAGGCTCAACCTGCCGATCAGCGTGCACCTCAACGGATGCCCCAACTCGTGCGCCCGAATCCAGGTCGCCGACATCGGGTTCAAGGGCCAGTGGATCGACGACGGCGAGGGCAACTCGGTCGAGGGTTTCCAGGTTCACCTCGGCGGCCGCCTGGGCGAGCAGAGCGGCTTCGGCCGAAAACTGCGGCAGCACAAGGTCACCAGCGCCGAACTGGGCGACTACATCGATCGGGTGACCCGTAAATACCTCGACGGTCGCGAGGAGGGCGAGACGTTCGCCTCCTGGGCGCTGCGCGCCGACGAGGACGAATTGCGCTGAGGCACCGAATGAACACACTCGTACTCACCGCGCACGGCAGCCGCGACCCACGCTCGGGCGCCAACGCCCAGGCCGTGGCCGACCGCCTGGCGATGATGCGGCCCGACCTCGACGTGCGGCTGGCGTTCCTGGAGCTGAACACGCCGAACTTCGTCGACGTGCTGGCCGGGTTGCCGGACAGCCGCCGCGCGGTGGTCGCGCCGTTACTGCTGGCCAGCGCCTACCACGCGCGCCTGGACATCCCCAAGCAGATCGCCGACACCGGCGCCCACGGCATCCGGCAGGCCGACGTGCTCGGCGAAGACGAGCGGCTAATCGCGGTGCTGCGCGAACGCCTTGCCGAGGTTGGCGTCTCCCCGCTCGACGACGACCTCGGGGTGATGGTCGTTGCGATCGGTTCGTCGAACCTCGCCGCCAATGCGCGCACGGCGAAGGTGGCGGCCCGACTGGCCGCCAACACCCAATGGGTTGCGGCCACAACGGCATTCGCTACCCGTCCCGAGGCATCGGTGGCCCGCGCCGCCGACCAGCTTCGCCGCCGCGGCGCGCGCCGGCTCGTCATCGCGCCGTGGTTCCTGGCGCCGGGCCTCATCACCGACGGGGTGTCAAACTTCGCCCGCGACAACGACATTCCGATGGCCGCCCCCCTTGGGGCACACCGGCTGGTCGCCGAGACCGTGCTTGACCGCTACGACGAGGCGCTCGCCGATGAAGCCGCGGCCTGACGCTTCGACTCCGCTGTGCGGCTGATGATGTGGCTGAGCAGGTCGCGGATCGCTCCGGCCGGCGGCGTGCGTCCGCCGACCCAGATC
>DASTKA010000327.1:0-3613 GCA_035716165.1 Mycobacterium sp.
ATGACTTGGTCGGCCGACGGGTGCGCGGAGTACTCGAGCCGCACCACCCGCCGTCCGCCGTCGTGGTCGCGGATCATCCCGACGAATCCGACGATTGCCCCGGCCGACTGATGGCCCACCAATTCTTCATGCTCTGCCAGCGAAATGGGGTGCTCGGTCATGGCTGCGCGCACAACGAGCGTCATCGCTGGTGATCTTTGCCGGCGAGCTGATCGAGGGCGTGATCCAGCACGTCGGCGAGCACACCCAGGCCGTCGCGGACCCCCCCGGGCGAACCCGGCAGGTTGACGATCAGCGTCTGGCCGGCCACACCGCACACGCCCCGCGACAGCACCGACGTCGGCACCTTCGGCAGGCCCGACTGGCGGATCGCTTCGGCCAGCCCGGGAATCATGTAGTCGACGACGGCCACGGTTTGGTCCGGTGTGCTGTCACTGGGCGAGATGCCGGTGCCACCGGAGGTGATGATGACGTCGACCTCGGCGTCGATCGCCGTGCGCAGCGCGTCGCCGACCGGCGACCCGTCGGCGACAACCTCGGGCTGCACGGCCGAAAAGCCCCGCTCTGCCAGCCAATCGGCGATGATCGGGCCGCACCGGTCGTCGTAGACTCCCGACGACGCGCGGGTCGATGCGATGATGACGCGGGCTGAACGGGGGCTCATGGGCGCGCCCACCTTCCGGTTTTGCCGCCTTCCTTGCGCAGCACTCGAATGTCGTCGATTCGTGCGGCCGGGTCTACCGCCTTGATCATGTCGTAGAGCGTCAGGCCCGCGACGCTGACGGCCGTCAGCGCTTCCATCTCCACCCCCGTGCGGTCGGTGCTTCGCACCGTTGCGATGATCTCGACCTCAGACTCCCCCACGGTGAAGTCGATGTCGACCCCCGTGAGAGCGAGTTGATGACACAGCGGGATGAGTTCGCTGGTGCGCTTCGCAGCCTGAATGCCGGCTATCCGCGCGGTGGCCAGGGCATCGCCCTTGGGCAGGCCTCCGGTCGATATCAGCACCAGCACCCGCGCCGACGTGCGCAGCACGCCCGTGGCGACCGCGGTCCGCTTGGTGGCAACCTTCTCGCTGACGTCGACCATGCGCGCCGCGCCGTGATCGTCCAGGTGTGAGAGGGTGCCCGAGCCGGAGTCTTGGGCTTTGGAGTCCTCAGAGGCCCGTGCCATCTGGCGGCCTACCGATTGACGACGGTGACCGGGTGCACGTAGGGCAGATCGGTGGGGGGCAGCGGAAACGCCAGCTCGCCGAACGGCGACAGCGCACCTGTGCGATCGGTCACGAGTTCACTGACCGCGTGGTCGTCGGGGTCCGTCGTCGGCCAGCCGTTGTCGACATACTTGGTTTTGCGTGCTTTGCCCTCAGCAGTGTCAGCCACGAGGTCCATTCTGACAGGTGGCCGAATCGCACGCGGCGCAAGACCGGAGTTCGAGACGCGCTGCTGGTGATCGCCCTGGTGAGCCGATGGCTCGTCGAGGTCTGCTGACTGCCCGGTACCTGCTTTACGCTGGTCAGCAATGACCGACAACACCCCGGATATTCCGCTGGGGTCGTGGCTGGCCGAGTTATCCGACGAGCGGCTGATCCGACTGCTGGAATTGCGGCCGGACCTCGCCCAGCCCCCACCCGGCAGCATCGCCGCGCTCGCCGCGCGGGCCCAGGCCCGCCAGTCGATCAAGGCCGGCACCGACGACCTCGACTTCCTGCGCCTGGCCGTCCTCGACGCGCTGCTGGTGCTGCAGGCCGACGCCGAGCCGGTGCCGAGCGCGAAGTTGCTGGCGCTGATCGGCGACCGTGCCCCCGAGACCGACGTCCTGGACGCGGTGGACGACCTCCGGCAACGCGCCTTGGTCTGGGGCGAGGCCGCGCTGCGGGTGGCCGCCGACGCCGCCACGGGACTGCCGTGGCATCCGGGCCAGGTCATTCTCGAGGACACCTCGCGCAGCGCCGAGCAGATCGCGGGCCTGATCGACGACCTCAACCAGGCACAGCTCGACGTTCTCGAGAAACTTCTCGAAGGCTCCCCGATGGGACGCACCCGTGACGCCGCGCCCTGCGCGCCCCCCGACCGGCCGGTGCCCCAGCTGCTCGCCATGGGCCTGCTGCGGCGCATCGATGCCGAGACGGTGATCCTGCCCCGCCACGTCGGGCAGGTGCTGCGCGGCGAACAGCCCGGCCCCATGCAACTGACCGCGCCCGACCCGGTGGCATCGACCACCACGCCCGACGACGCCGACGCGGCCGCCGCCGGGGCCGTCATCGACCTGCTGCGCGAGATCGATGTCCTGCTCGAAACGCTCTCCGCCGCACCGGTTTCCGAGCTGCGCAGCGGCGGCCTGGGAATCCGTGAGGTCAAGAGGCTCAGCAAGGTGACCGGCATCGACGAGCAGCGCCTGGGCTTGCTCCTCGAAGTCGCGGCCGCGGCCGGATTGATCGCCAGCGGCATGCCCGACCCCGAGCCGGTCGCCGGGGAGGCGCCGTATTGGGCGCCGACGATCGCCACGGATCGATACACCGCGATGTCGGCCGCCGAGCGCTGGCTGTTGTTGGCCGGCAGCTGGCTGGATCTGCCCGGCCGGCCCGCACTGATCGGCAGTCGCGGCCCGGACGCCAAGCCCTACGGCGCCCTCACCGACGCTCTGTACTCCACGGCCGCCCCGCTGGATCGCCGGCTGTTGCTGGGCATGCTCTCCGAGCTGCCCCCCGGCGCCGGCGTCAACGCGACGAACGCCTCGGCTGCGCTGATCTGGCGGCGGCCGCGCTGGGCCAAGCGGTTACAACCCGGGCCCGTGGGGGATCTGCTCGCCGAGAGCAACGCCCTGGGCCTGGTGGGCCGCGGCGCGATCAGCACGCCCGGCCGCGCGCTGCTGGACGACGACGGCGATCCTCAGGTCGCGATCGAGGCGATGAATCGGGCTTTACCCAAACCGGTCGACCACTTCCTGGTGCAGGCGGACCTGACTGTGGTCGTGCCGGGGCCACTGGAACGCGACCTGGCCGAGCAGCTCGCCGTCGTGGCCACCGTCGAATCCGCCGGCACCGCGATGGTGTACCGCGTCAGCGAGCAGTCGATCCGGCATGCACTCGATGTGGGCAAGACCCGCGACTGGATGCAGTCTTTCTTCGCCAAGCATTCCAAAACGCCGGGGCCCCAGGGTCTTACGTATTTGATCGACGATGTCGCGCGTCGGCATGGGCAGCTGCGGATCGGCATGGCCGCGTCGTTCGTGCGCTGCGAGGACCCCGCGCTGCTCGCGCAGGCCGTGGCAGCACCGGCGACCGAAGAGGTGCAGTTGCGGCCCCTGGCGCCGACGGTCGCGGTGTCGCCCGCCCCGATCGGCGAGGTGCTCGCCGCGTTGCGGGCCGCGGGCTTCGCTCCGGCAGCCGAGGATTCCTCCGGTGCCATCGTCGACGTCCGACCGCGCGGCGCCCGTGTCGCCACACCGCAGCAGCGCCGCCCTTATCGCCCGGCCCGACGTCCCAACACCGAAAGCCTGAACGCCGTGGTGGCGGTGCTGCGCAAGGTGACCGCCGCACCGTTCGGCAATATCCGCGTCGACCCGGCAGTCACCATGTCGCAGTTGCAGCGCGCGGCCAGGGAACAAGACA
>DASTKA010000328.1:0-3213 GCA_035716165.1 Mycobacterium sp.
CAGCACACGTACAACCCCGACCCGAGCCATTTCGGCTTGTTGCCCGGAATCGTGGTCCGGTCCGGGTCAGTCAGGATGGCGCACACCGTCATCCACGTGTCCTCCGCGACGGGCGCACGGTCATACCAGGGGTATTTGCCGACGATCTCTCCATTGTGGAAGATCAGGCCGGCGTTCAGTGGCCGCATCAGCACCTGGCGCACGGTGGTCAACACCCACCGGTTGCCCCGCGAGGTGAGCAGGCCGGCCGCGTTCCAGGCGGCCATGATCTCGTAGGTGCTCACGCCCAGCACCACGTCCTCGCTGGCCGACCGCAGCGCCTCCCATTCGGCCGGCCGTGGCGTCTCGCCGTCCTCCTCGAACCCGAAATTCCGGCCACCGCCCCGAAACTCGCCCAACAGGCGCTTTTCGGCGAACTTGTCCCGGACGCGCTCACCAATCTCCTCGGACTCGCTGATCGCGTCATTCACCATGCCCCGGAAGTGTTTCCGGCCCGCCGCCGTGTTCAAGTTCGTCTCGGGCGCGCGGACGAAACTGAACTCGATGCCCGTTTCGTCGGCCAAGTCCAGCAGGTCCGCGCCCTCCCGGTAGCGGCGCGTCAGGCGCTTGAGGGTGTAGGACACGATCGTGCCGAACCGGCCTGCCTTCGCGTCGGCGATCAGCCGCTGGTATTCGGGGCGGCGCTTGCGGGTCGCCGCCGACGCGGAGATGTCGTCGTCGACGTAGACGGCCACGACGATCCAGCCGTTCTTCTCGGCCAGGGCGCGGCACAGTTTCTCTTGGCGCTCGACGCCGGCTCGCGTACCTTCACGGTCATCGCTGATCCGGCAGTAGATGGCCACCTTCCTCGCATCCGTGACGGCCTTCTTCACGCGGGTGTCGGTCATGCGCTAGATTATATGTGTCAACCGCATATCTGCCTCCGCAGATATGTGAACGGGTCACATAACTTGCCCTGGGGAAACCATGAAACGACCACGTCACCCGCTCGCCGTCCTCGCTGTCTCCAGCGTGCTCCTGGCCACCGCCCTGGCCGGCCTCACCCTGCTGCCCGCCGTCCGCTGGCACGTCGACCCCGGCGCCGTCGAAACCCTCCAGCCCGGGTGGCTGTTCATCGCGGTCGCGGCCACCGTGGTCGGCTTGGTCGTCGCGCTGATCGTCGCCACCGACCGGAGCACCACTCCGTCAGCCGGTGTGGCGGCCGCCGAGCAGACCGTCACGCTCCCGGCTACGCCGGCCCAGGCTGACCTCGTCCTCAGCGGGCGGCTGGACGGTGGCCGGTGAACGAGGTCGAGATCCCCGACGAGGCGGCGGCACCGCTGGCCGCGTTTCTGCTCGGCAAGTCGCTGGCGCCGGAATACCCGCACGGCGGCGACGTCACGGTGATCGCGCGGGAACTGCTCGCGAAGTGCGCCCCGCTGATCGTCGCGGCCGAGCTGGAGCGCCAGGCCGACGTCGTCCAGGGCTGGCGCGAGGACGGCGACACGGCGCCGGACTTCCGCGACTTCCGGGACCACCTGCGCAGCCGGGCAGCCGAACTGCGCGCGGCCGGCGGGGAGAGTGGCCGGTGAACGCGCCGAACGCCGAGTCGCTGGCCTGCCCGCTGGACGGGTGCGGCTGGACGCTGGACACCACGCTGCGCCAGAGTCCACCCGACACGCCAGCGGCGATAGTCGACATGCTGCGGGCCAACGACGCCCTGCACATCGAACAGGAGGCGCGCAAGCACGTCGCCACCCACGAGACGGCCGAGTTCCTGCGGGCCGTCGCCATCCACCGGTGCCGCGCCGACACCCTGGAGGCGATGTTCGAGCGGGCCGAGACCCAGCACGTCACCTTCATCGGCCACGACGGCAAGGAGCTGCACCCGGACTGGTGCCGGGAGTGCCGCGTCGAGGCGTTGCGTGCCGAAACGGGCGCCACCCTGCAGGACGTCCTCGCCGCGATCCAGCAGCACGACACCGACTACGACGTCCGCTACCCGCTCGTGTTCGAGGCGATCCACCTGGCCCTCAAACTCGGCTACCCGGCAGGCATCCGCATCGACCCGGCCGAGCCAGAGTGGCCGGTCGCCTACATCGAACTGCCCGCAGGCCAGGTGTCGTGGCACATGCCGCAACACCCGGCCGAGTGGGACGGGCACTCGACCGACGAGAAGTACCGCCGGATCGCCACCATGAAGGACGGTGGCGCGTGACCGCCCTCAAGGTCGACGACGGCGTGTGGATCACCCGTGGCCCCGACGCCGGCTGCGCTGGAACCATCCGTGCCGACGACGGCGGCGACATCGTCACCGTGGAGATCAGCCGCCCCACCGGCGTGGTGATCGGGCCGGTGCCGCGCGGCTACCTCATGCCCTACTGCTGGTTCGACGGTGGCGAAGTCGAGCGCCTGGCTGAGGTGCTGCGCACGTTCCCGGACGTACGCAAGCCCCGCAAGGTGGCACGACTGCTGCTCATGCACGGGTATCGCGCCACTGCCCAGCCGGCGCCCGAGGTCGCGGAGGTCGGCCAGTGACCTACTACTGCGGCGATCCGGACTGCGACGGCGACCACGGCGGCGATGCCTACGAGTTCGACGGCGGTCCACGCATCCCCGGCGAGCCGACGTCGGACGGCTGCGACGTGAACCCGATCTGCGGCTGCCACATCCGGGCCCTGTGCCGGGGCTGCGGCACCTGCACCACCTGCGACGGCTGTTACTGCGGAGAGGACTGACCGTGAAGCGCATCCTGCTGCACGTCGACGACGACGAAGAGGCCCGCTGGCTGCTCGACGACATGGCCGAGTACCCCGACAGCCCGCTGCATACCCCGGTTGCCGACCGGGAGGTGTACGCGACGGTCGTCGGTGCCGGCCCGTACGCCGCGCTCGGCGTGTTCCTCGACTGGCTCGCCGAGAACCCCCGACACCTGGCGCAGTTCGAGCGCGACCAGCCCGAGTTGGCTGCCCGGCTGCGCCGCATCTTCGGCGGCGTCAGCAACAGCATCACCGGTCCGGTGGGCGGTGCTGTACTCCAGGCCGGCGTCGTCCGGGGCGACCTCCACTTCCGTTCCTGAACCCCAAGGGAGACAACGTGTTCCTGTTCATCCTCGCGATCATCTTCGCTGTGGTCGCCATCGCGGGCATCTTCGTGTCACGCCACGGTGCACGCGCCGCCAAGACCGCGACCGGCTACCGCCTCGACAGCGCCAACCTGATGCACCGCGTCGGC
>DASTKA010000329.1:0-9613 GCA_035716165.1 Mycobacterium sp.
GAGGCAGGCGATCAATCCGCCGACACTCCACGCCGTCAGCATCAGAAATGTCATCCAGTGTTCCCAGCTGCCGGCCGGTTCGAATGCGGCCATGTCCGGCGTTAAGAGCACCGACCGGAATCCTTGCGCCATCCACTTGACAGGAAACACGGAGCCGAGGCCCAACATCCATGCGGGCAATGCCATCAGCGGAACGTATGTGCCCGAAACGAATTGCAGAGCAACCGCCGGGCCGTTGGTGATCACGGCCGCGGACACCGCGTTACTGGCTAGGTTGCTGACGAAGATGCCCAGTAGTGAGCAGCTGAGGATGCCCAGGATGAACACCCAGGTCAGCGTGAACCATCCATAACCAGTTGTCGGTAGATGGAGTTTGAAGACCAGCACACCCACCGACAGGAGAAGAACCGCCTCGGCCAGGCTGGCGACGGCAACCAGAGAGATTTTCCCGATGAAATACGAGGCCGCGGTCGCCGGCGTCCCCCGGAGCCGTCTGAGCGCGCCGCTTTCCCGGTCGGCGGCAATGCTGATGCCGAGGTTGATGAATGATGTCGAGAGAATTCCGTAGGCCAGAATGCTCGCGGCGATCACCGCCCCGGTGCTGGTATCGCTATGCGGGAGTTTGGTGGAGAAGATCGAGCCCAAGAGAATGCCGATCACGGCCGGCATCGAGAACGTGAGAACCAATTGCTCCGGCCGGCGGTAGAACATCTTCAACTCGGGCACGATTCGCGACGCCCCGATGCGCAGCGGGGACGGGAGCGCTGGCTCCACCGCCAAAGGGCCGTGGCGCGGCGGTGCGGCGCTTTCGACGCGGTCGATGCCCGTCATGTCATGCCGATCAGCTGAAGATAGGCGTCTTCGAGCGTCGGTCGAGAGACCGTGAGCTGAGCCAACTCTGCCCCGTCCTTCGACCGGCGTCTGATCAATTCGGTGGGGTGATCTGTCTCCTCCACGTGGACCCGGTCTCCCTCCACCCACCGGACCGTGGCGGCGGAGTTCACGTGTTCGGTCAGTCTTGCCGGCGAGTCGACCGCCACCACCCTGCCGCCGGCGAGGACCGCCACCCGGTCCGCCAGGGCGGCAGCCTCGTCGAGGTAGTGGGTGGTCAACAGGATGGTGGTGCCGTCACTCGCCAATAACCTGATCAGGTCCCAGAATCGGCGTCTTGCGTCTGGATCGAACCCCGTCGTCGGCTCGTCCAAGAAGAGCAATTCGGGCAGGCCAATGATGCCCAGAGCGACGTCGAGCCTACGCCGCTGCCCTCCGGAAAGGGACTTCACGCGCGAGCCGGAAACCGCAGTGAGCCCGACGAGTCCGAGCGTCTCCTCCGGAAAACGCGCTTTCCCATAGCATTTGGTGAACATCTGCACGGTCTCGGAAACCGTCAGCATGCCGGAGTCGCTGACTTCCTGCAGCACGATGCCGATCTTGGCGCGCCAACTGCGCCCCGCGGTTCCGGGGTCTTCACCCAGCACGCGCACGTGTCCACCATCGCGGTGTCGATGGCCCTCGAGGATTTCGATGGTCGTCGACTTGCCCGCACCGTTGGGACCCAGGATCGCGAAAATCTCGCCATAGCCGACGTCGAGGTCCACCCCCCGCACCGCCTGTGTCTGTCCGTAGGCCTTCGACAGGCCTCGAACGTGCACCGCGGTGCGGTGATCCGGCGGTGTCACCGCTTCCGCCGCATCGCCGTGCGCTAGCGGTTGTTCTGGCGCGAGACTCAAGGTTGCGCCTCCCGTGTTTCGTCTGCGGCCGGACGGCTTTCGAGATCGGCCAGTAGCTCACGTAGCTCGGCTTCGGATAACCGTTCCATCAGTTGGTCGATGTCCTCGCCCGCAGTGCGGTCAGCCGACTGTTCGGTGATCCCGGGTGGGTCGGCGCCATCCAACTGCAGCTCGCCGAGTATCCGAACGGCCAGTGAGTTGACGCTCACGCCCCTGAGCAGTTCCAGCACCGGTAGATCGATGGCGAACATCGAGCCGATCCTGGTCCTGAAATCCATTGCCATCATTGAGTCCAGCCCGATGTCATCGAGGAAGTCGTCGGGTCCGATGTCGGTGACGGCGAGATCGAAGACCGCCGAGACGATTTGCCGAACGAGGCGCGCGACCATGTCGAGCCTGTCGACCTCCGGGCATTCCGAGAGGGAGTCGAGTATCGACAGTTCGGTTTCGGTGGCATCGGGCGAGGTTTCCGCTGTCCCCAGTTCGCAGAACATCGGCGGCAACTGTCCGACCAGCCCGACGCGACGGGCCCGCGTCCAGTCGGCGGTGATGGCGATGACGTTGGGCGTCTTTTGATTGATGAGCCGATCGAGTATTTGCGCGCCCGCCGCCGGCGTGATCAGCTCGATGCCTCGCTGGGCGTAGATCTTCTCCAGCTTCAGCTCTTCGACCATACCGACTGACCAAGGGCCCCAGCCGATGGTGAGCGCCGGCAGTCCCTGCGCCCGCCGGTAGTGTGCGAAGGCGTCGAGGAAAGCGTTGGCGGCGGCATAGTTGCCCTGACCGGGCGACGCGATGACCGACCCCGCGGAGCCGAACATCACGAAGAATTCGAGCTCGTGGTCCTTGAAAGTGTTGTGCAGCACGCGAGTTCCGGCAATCTTGGGTGCCATCACTTTGCTGAAGGCCGCCTCGCTCATGTTCACCAACAGTTGGTCGTCGACAGAACCCGCGGCGTGGACGATGCCACGAACCGGCCGGCCCCCTTCTCGGAGGTGGTCACTCAACCAGGTCTCCACCTGGTCGATGTCGGTGATGTCAACGCTGGCGGTGGTCACTCGAGCACCGAGGCGTTCGATGTGTCGGATCGTGTTCACGATTGGGTGGTGCTTATCTCCCTCCGGTAGCGACGACCAACGGTTCCTCGGCGGGATTTCGCTTCGGCACAGCAAGGCGATATGCCGTGCGCCCCGTTCGGCGAGGTATGACGCGACAGTGCGTCCGAGGGCGCCCGCTCCGCCGGTGACGACGTAGGTGGCGTCCGGCGTGAGTTTGGTGGGAAAGGCCTTGGTGAGGCTGCTGATCGGGCGAAGGCGCGGTACGAGCGTCGCACCGCCGCGGATGGCGAGCTGGTCCTCGGGATCCTCACCGAGTACGTGCTCACAGATACGCGCGGCAGTCCCAAGGCGGTCGCCGGCATCGTCGATGTCGATCAGTCCCCCCCACTGTTTCACGAATTCCTGATGGCCGACGACGCGACCGAGTCCCCAGATGGCCGCCTGCTCGACGGCGAGTGCGTCGGTCCCAAGGGCCGGTTGCGCGTTGGCGGTGACCAAGTAGAGGCGAGGATGGACGGTGTCATGGTCTGCGAGGGCTTTGGCGAGGTGGAGTATCGCGAAAACGCCTATCCGGTCATTCATTTCGGCGGCGTCCCCGACGTGGTGGCCGTGTCGGCCGTCGGCGTGCGGGCGGATGTCCAGCGGCCAGCAGTCGATGATGCCGGCGAGGTTGCCCTCGTCGTCCAGGTGTTCTTGCAGCAGCCGGTGCAGTTGCTGGGGCTGCTGCGGGTCCAGCGCGTACCCGCCGTCGAGTTCTGTCAGCACTTCGACGCGTCGATGCTCGACCGTGCGGACGCGCTGGCCGCTGCGGCGCATCTGCTCGGCGAGTGCGGTCCCGACGCCCGAGCCGTCGACGAGGATCAGCCACGACATGCCATCTGGCGTGACCGGATTCTGGCTTTGATCTTGCGGGGCGGACTCCTGCGGGACCCATTGGATTTCGTAGAGGCCCTTGTCGATACGCTCGGGCGACGTCCGCGATGACGCGTTGAGGGATTGCACCACGAAGCCGTTGAAGACGGCCAGCGGCCGCCCGCCTTCGCCCGCGATCGTGATGTCGCTTTCGATCTCGTCGTCGGCGGCGGATACGACACGCACGTGGACTGTCATGTCTTCTTCGGGCGAACGGTATATGGCGCAGTGCCGGATTCGAACGGGAAGGTAGGGGCTTTCGTTGGTGTCATTCCCGAAAAGCGGGGTGCCGAGCAGTGTTTGGAAGGCGCCGTCGATAAGAGCCGGGTGGAAGCGGTACGCGTCGACTTGGTCAGCGAGCTGCGCGGGGATGGCGAGGCGGGCCGTCGCCCATCCGGTCCCCGCAACGACCCCGGTGACGGTCTGGAACGCGTCACCGTAAGCCAGTCCGACGGCTCGGGTGCGGGCATAAAACTCGTCACCATCGATCGTGGTGACCTGCCCCGTGCCACAGTGGATCTCGCCCGGATCGGACGGCAGTGTGTTGAGTTCGGCGGTCGCGGTGATCGTCCACTTCAGGTCGCCACCGGCCGATGCCGTGAATGCGGCGAATTCGAGCGCGCCGGTGTCCTGGTTGAGGGTCGTCCTGAGAATGGGGTCGCAGGTGTCGTCGAGGATGAGGGCGCGTTGCAGCGTCAGATTGTCCACCCGGTGATCCGCCGACCCGTAGGCTTCTCGTCCGGCGGCCAGGGCCATTTCGATGTATACCGCCCCGGGCACCAGAACACTCCCCTGAACCTGGTGATCAGCGAGGAAAGGCACGGCGGCCGTGCTCAACTCGACTTCCCAGGTCGGGTGCACCGCGTTCACCGCTTGCCCGAGCAGTGGATGCACCGGACTGTAATGCAGGTCCTCCGCGGCCTCCTGGGTCTCGTTCCAGTACCGCTTGGACTGCCAGGGGTACAACGGAAGCTTGAGCAGCCGTGCCTCCTGCCGTGGGTAGAGAGCCTCCCACCCCACCGGATAGCCGTGGCAGTGCAGTGCGGCCACGCAATTCATGAGCGTCCGGCTATCGTCGTCGCCGCGGCGCTGGGTCGCCAAGACGACGACGTCCGTCTGCCGGGCCGCCGCGATCTCGACAATCGACGTTGCCAGCACAGGATGCGGGCCCAGCTCGACGAAGTGGGTGTACCCCTCATCGAGCATCCTGCTGAGCGCGGGTTCGAAAAGAACTGTGGCGCGGGTGTTTTGCCACCAGTAGGCGCCGCCGGCCGTGTACCCATCCAGTCGCTCGCCGGTCACGGTCGAGTAGAGCGGGATCGTCGCGGCGCTGGAGGACAGGCCCGCCAGGGCGGCGTGCAGGTCATCCCGCACCATTTCCATGTAATGGGTGTGATACGGAACTTTGACGTTGAGGAACTGGTTGAACACCCTGAGTTCGTCCAGCCGGCGGGCGATGTCGAAAAGCGCGTCGCCATCGCCGGCGACCGTGACGGCTGACGGGCTGTTGACGGCCGCGATGGATACCCGCCCGCTGTCGTCGAACGTTCCCTCAAACGACTCGAGAAGCGCCGGGGCGCTGAGCCCGACGGCGAGCATGCGGCCCAGCCCGCTCGTGCGTTGCTGAAGGTGACTCCGGTGATAGATGACGTGGATTGCTTGTTCGAAGGTCAGGAGTCCGGCGAGATAGTGGGCGGCCACCTCTCCGGCGCTGTGCCCGATCACGGCGTCGGGGCTGATGCCGAACTCTTCGAGCTGCTTCGCAAGTGCGATCTGAACGGCGAAGTTCGCGGGCTGCGCTACGTCCGTTTCCGCCATCCGGGAGCGGGTTTCGTCGGCTCGGAGCTCATCGAGCAAAGACCAACCGGTGTACCGGGACAGCTCGCGGTCACTGCGCATGATGCTGTCGGTGAAAGCGGGATAGACGTCGAGCAGTCCTCGACACATCTTCCACCACTGAGGTCCCATCCCCGTGCAGACGAAGGCCAACTTGGGCGCAGTCGGCGGGGTGCGGCCCGCGGAGCCCCTTCCCAATTCAGCGATGGCCCGCAGTTGGTCCAGCACCTCGGCAATGTCGCCCGCGACGATTGCGCGGCGATGATTCAGGTGGGAGCGCCGTCGGCTGAGGGTGTAACCAAGGTCGAGCAGTGTGACGTCGGGGTTGAGGCTCACGTGCTCGGCCAACCGGTCGGCCGTCGCTACCAGCGCCTCGTCACTTCGCGCCGAGATCGGCAACACGGCCAGCGGTAGCCGCAGACTGCGATCCGGAGCGTCGTCGCGAACTGCGCCGGGGGGTTCGGCGAGCACAACGTGGGCGTTGGTGCCGCCGAAGCCAAACGAGTTGACCCCTGCAATGCGCCGTTTGCCGTCGGGGAACGGCCGACCGGCGCGCGGAATCTCAATTCCCGCAGTGCCCAGCGAGATCGGATTCTTCAGATGCAGGTTGGCCGGGATGTACGCGTGTTTGAGCACCAATGCCGCTTTGATCAGTCCGGCTATCCCGGCGCCGGCCTCGAGATGGCCGATGTTGGTTTTGACCGATCCGATCAGCAGCGGATCCGACGTCGGACGGGCCGCGGCGAGCGCGTTGGCAAGAGCCCGGACCTCGATGGGATCGCCGATGGGTGTTCCGGTGCCGTGTGCCTCCACGTACCCGACTTCAGCGGGACGAACGCCCGCTCTGTGCAAGGCGGTGGATATCGCGGCTTCTTGCGCGTCAGCGCTGGGTACCGTGATGCCGTCCGTGCGACCATCTTGTGACACCGCGGTGCCGAGGATCTGTGCGTAGATTTCGTCGCCGTCCCGTAGCGCCCGGTGCAGCGGTTTGATGACGACAACCGCGCCACCTTCTCCTCGCGCGTAACCGTCAGCGGAATCGTCGAAAGCCTTGCAGCGCCCGCCCGGGCTCAGAAATCCGCTCTTCGACTCCGCGATGGCCGTGTTGGGGCCGATCATGATGTTGACGCCGCCGGCCAGTGCCAGATCGCATTCACCGTTCCAGATGCTCAGCGCCGCAAGGTGTACCGCGACGAGCGAGCTCGAGCACGCCGTGTCGATCGTCATGCTCGGTCCGCGGAAGTCGAACGCAAACGAGATCCGGTTAGCCAGCATCGTCATCATCATTCCGGTGGCGGAATGGCTTTTGAACCGGTACCGGCTGGCGCGGCCCTGATTCTGCAGAAGTTGATAGTCGAGGGTGAAGCCTCCGACGAATACGCCGACCTCAGCTCCGGCGAGGCTGTCCGCGGGTATTCCGCCGTCTTCCAACGCCTCCCACGTCGTCCGCAGCAAGAGTCGTTGCTGCGGATCGATTAGGTTCGCCTCCCGTGGCGAGATACCGAAGAACTGGGGGTCGAATTGATCGATCTCGCTGAGGAACCCGCCCCGGCGGGTTACCATCTTGCCGACCTTCGACGGGTTGGGGTCGTAGTATTTCGCGGCATTCCATCGTGTCGCGGGGACTGTGCACGTGGCGTCGGTCTCACTGGAAAGCAGGCTCCAGTAGCTTTGCGGCGTGTGGGCACCGCCCGGAAGGTGGCACCCGATTCCGACGATGGCCAAGGGCTCGCGAGTTCGTTGTGCGCCGCGCATATTCATCCTTCCGCCCCTTTACCCTGTCCACGCCCTGTCAGAAGCACGGCGGCGCGCGCATTTCGGTTCGAGTTGCGCTGATGGACCTTCGGCCCCACAGGAACCCGGCCCGTCGGCGATTCTTCTCCGGGTCAACTTGCTTCGAGTGCGGGTACGGCGCCAGGAATCCAGTCGTGGCGAATCGGGTTGGTGGTCTGCTCGTGGCGGTAGATCGATCGGAGCTCTCGCAGCAGCGCATCTCGTTGCCAGGCCTGCACCTGCCGCATGACGCCATCTTGGCCGAAGTCGTCACACTTCGCCGAGATCACGGTCTCGACCAACTGCCCCGCGAGCTGATGTAGCAGCCGGGCGTTCGCGTCGAATTGTGCGGCAAAGTCCGGGGTTTCATGCATCATCGCGGTGTGCAGCGTCACCATGAAATTCAGTGGTGAGTACAAGTCGATGAATCCCGCCGGGGAAGGCGACGTCTCGATGGCGGCCCACTCTCGGAAGAACCGCTGGGTGCGGTTACTCAGACTGATAAGTCCTTGCAGGTGCGGCACGATCTGAGGATCGTCGGCAACACTGACGAATCGGCCATTCCTGTAGAGCAGACCGATGAATCCCCAATAGAATGCGATATCCCAGATCACTTTGGCCGACATCACGTTCGGCGAGCCCATCAGGGTGTACTGGTTGCAGTACACCGCAAGCCACATGTCGGTGAGGGACCGGAACAGGGAGTCGCTGATGCCGGCGCGGGCTACGACGTCTTCACCGTTGAGATCGCGCACGATCATGTCGGTGATCAGGCCGTTGCCGATTGCGATCAGGTCGAGCCCCGACGAATACAACGGATCCAGGAAAACCCCCGAATCCCCGGTGAGACACCAACGGTCACGTCCGTCAAAAACCTTGACGACGCCGTGGCTGTAGTTCTTCATGACCCTGAAGTCTTTTATCAGGTGTTCGTGCTCGGCCAAAACCGCGGCACACTGCGGCTCGTATTCGCCAAGCCATGATCGTGCTTTAGCGAGCGTGTTGAAGCGCGAGAACTCGTGGAAAGCGGGGTCGGCGACGATGCCGACGCTGGTGGATCCCGACGCGAGGCGAATGAGCCAAACCCAGTACCCCTGCCCCATCAGATGATTCGTCGACAGCGCACGCTCGCCCTCGACGAGGCGCGCCTGCCAACTCGGGTCGTCGCTCCATCGGCCGATGTCTAACTCGGCCGCGACGCGGAGCCACACCGCATTGCAGTTGTGCTCGTTATTGCGCGTCAATCCCAGCCGCCGCGGCAGCAACCGGTTTCGTCCCGAGGCGTCAACGACCCACCGGGTCGTCGTGCGAGTAATCGTGTCACCGGTCTGCACGGTAACGATGTGTGAGCGGACCCCCGGTTCGCGCTCGAGCGATACCACGCGCCCGCAGACGATGTCGATCCCCTGAGACTCACAACGCCGGTTGAGCTCGTTCTCCAGCCTGCCGCGGTCGATTTGATACGTGATTTGAGGAATGAAAGCCGAGCTGCCGAGCTCCAGCCGCCGGGCGATATCCGTGTTCCCGTCGTTGGAGAAAAACATTCGCAATCCCATTTTGCGGATTTGCGAGCTGTGCAGATGGTCGGCCAGTCCGAGCCGGTCGCGGAGGTAGTGGGCGGAAACCTCGACCGTCGACTCGCCGACGGTGTGAGTGATCTCGGGCACCGGGTGAGAGGCCGGCGAGATGATCAGTAGTCGAGTCTGCGGACGCGCGCTGCGGATCTCCAGCGCCAGCGTGAGACCCGCCGCACCCCCGCCGAGGATCGTGACATCGTGATCGACGGCCAGGCTGTCGTCGTCCAACAGAGTCTTGATCCTGGCCGCCAGAGTCTCCCGCGCCTCCGAACTCAAGTGCGACAGCTGCGACCGCACGTCCACCCGTCCACCTCTTGCAAAGCGATTCGATTCAGTTACTTAATAGTTAAGAACGTTACACTAAATACTGGGCCTGGCAAGCGGGCAATCGCTCGACCCTGATGCCAAGGGGTGCCGAGCGGTTGCCGGGCCGGATGGGTTGCGGCAGAGTCAATTTCAGCGACCGCGCGCAGCCGTCACCGGAGGCCGGCGCCGATTTCTGGCTATCCTGGCCGGTGCAGCAAGGTTTCAGGCTAGAGTGGCCAGCAGCAGCGCCTCGCTGATCGCAGCGCGTTCCAGCACCCCAAGATGCAGGCTCTCGTTGATGCTGTGGGCTTGGGTCGCGGGATCTTCCACGCCGGTGACAAGGATCTTCGCCTTTGGGAATGCCTCGGCGAACTCGGCGATGAATGGAATCGATCCGCCCATGCCCATGTCGATCGGGTCG
>DASTKA010000330.1:0-2372 GCA_035716165.1 Mycobacterium sp.
GTCGGTGATAGGTAGAGCACCCGTGCGCGCGGATCGGTCGCCAACGCGTTGAGGACCGGAAGCTGATAGGCCAGCGACTTCCCCGACGCGGTGCCGGTGCTGAGCACTACGTGACGGCCCGCGTATGCCAGGTCCGCGGCCGCGAACTGATGCGACCACGGTGATTTGATCCCACGTTCGGTGAATGCGCTCACCACGTCGGGCTCGGCCCATGCCGGCCAATCGTGCGGTCGGCCGCTGCGCGGTGGCAGTTCGGTGACATGACGCAGCGGATGCTCGTCGGGCGCGGTTCCGGCGAGAGCGGCGGCAAGCAGGTCGCTGCCGAAACTCGCCATCTCACTCCCTCGGTGGATCAGTGTGAACTCGGCCTTCGAGTCGGCCTTCGAATCGGCGGATGAGACAAGTCTGTCGCCGAGGCGATGAACATGGTTGACTAATTGCGGTCGCAGCTTCTGTGTTCGTGTCAAACTTTCGCAGGATCGACGTTGCGGCCGCGGTTCCTGCGAGGTTAATCGGTCGGGTGAAGTTCCGGCGACTCAGCGAGGTATGGCGGTCGTACCAGGCCCGGGGCATCGAAAGGCGATGTCTCGCACCCAGAAGAAAAGGAAAGATCGAGAGATGCCACAGGGAACTGTGAAGTGGTTCAACGCGGAGAAGGGCTTCGGGTTCATTGCCCCCGAAGACGGTTCCGCCGATGTGTTTGTCCACTACACGGAGATCCAGGGTTCGGGCTTCCGCACCCTCGAAGAAAACCAGAAGGTCGAGTTCGAGATCGGCCACAGCCCTAAGGGCCCCCAGGCCACCGGAGTCCGCTCCGTCTAGGCGAGAGCAGACCTGAACGGATACCCCCCGTGCAGACCCGCCCAGCGGGTCCGGCCGGGGGGTTTCCTCTTTTACCGCCGCAACCAGGACGACCCAGGACGCCGCGCCGGTTGCCTCAAGACGCGGATGGGCACCCTGGCCTACTGTCGGTGGCGTGAGCCAGCTTTCCTTCTTCACAGCGGAGTCGGTGCCGCCCGCGGTCGCCGATCTTTCCGGGGTGCTGGCGGCGTCCGGGCAGATCGTCACCGTCGGTGCCACCGGTGAAAGTCACGTCGCGGGTGCCCGGTTGTCGGTGGTCGTGGATCAGTCCTGGCGGGCTTCGGCGCTCGCCGAGATGATCCGGGAGGCGGGTCTGGTCGCCGAGATCAGCCGCACGGACGAGGACACCCCGTTGGTGCGCACGGCGGTCGACCCGTCACTGAGCACGCTGGCCACCGAATGGACGCGCGGTGCGGTCAAGACCGTGCCGCCGCGCTGGCTACCCGGGCCGCGCGAGCTGCGGGCGTGGACGCTGGCGGCCGGAAACCCGGAGGGCGAGCATTACCTGTTGGCGTTGGACCCCCACGCGCCGGACACGCACTCCCCCCTGGCGTCGGCCTTGATGCGCGTCGGGATCGCGCCCACCCTGATCGGCACCCGCGGCGGCCGGCCGGCGCTGCGGATCAGCGGACGACGCAGGCTATCGCGCCTGGTAGAGAATGTAGGGGAACCGCCCGACGGCGCCGAGGCGTTATCGCGGTGGCCGCGAGTTTAGCCGGAAGGTGGCGCCCGAATTCGTGTCGGCATTGCGCCGTTTTCGTGGAGGTCAGTTTGCGCAGGCCCGCCCAAGGGTGCGAAATTGTCAGGTGCCGCAGGGCGAAGGAACGGTCGCGTACCTGAATTTCACCGGAATTTTCGATGCCGACCTGTCATTCTTCCTGCAAGTGGTCTCGTAGGGGGGACCCATCACGGATGGAGCGTAAGGGCAGTTGGCTGACCCGAAACTGAAGGACACCAGCAGCGGCGGGAATGGCAGCCGCCGGCGACTCGTGATTGTGGAGTCGCCCACCAAGGCGCGCAAATTGGCCGGCTACCTGGGCTCGCGGTACATCGTCGAATCCTCGCGCGGCCACATCCGAGACCTGCCCCGGGCCGCAGCCGACGTGCCGGCGAAATTCAAATCCGAGCCCTGGGCCCGCCTCGGGGTCAACGTCGACGCGGACTTCGAACCGCTGTACATCATCAGCCCCGAGAAGAAGAGCACGGTCACCGAGCTCAAGGGCCTGCTCAAGGAGGTCGACGAACTCTATCTGGCCACGGATGGCGACCGCGAGGGCGAAGCCATCGCCTGGCATCTGCTGGAAACCCTGAAGCCGAACATCCCGGTCAAGCGGATGGTGTTCCACGAGATCACCGAGCCGGCCATCCTGGAGGCGGCCGAAAACCCCCGCGACCTGGACATCGATCTGGTCGACGCGCAGGAAACCCGCCGCATCCTGGACCGGCTGTACGGCTACGAGGTCAGCCCCGTGCTGTGGAAGAAGGTCGCGCCCAAGCTGTCGGCGGGCCGG
>DASTKA010000331.1:0-4231 GCA_035716165.1 Mycobacterium sp.
CGACGCCGACGACAGCCTGGCCGAGCCGCGCGCGCCGTATCCGCATGCCCGCGAGGTGGCGATGCTGCGCGCGCACCAGGCGCGGTGCGCCGCGCTGATCGGTGGCTACGCGCGGACGGCCGAAGCCCACGCGCTGGTGCACAGCGGCTGGGCACACGACATCGTCGCGGCGCGGCCGGTGGTGCGCACCCGCACGCCGCGGGTGATCGCCCTCGACGACACCGGGTATGCCGACGAGCGCGACCCCGCGGCGCGCACGGCCCGCCTTCCGTCCATCGCTTTGCGCGCCGCCCGCTCGGCGCTGCAGGCCGGGGCGCCGGTGCTGGTCCAGGTGCCGCGGCGGGGGTACGTCCCGTCGCTGGCCTGCGCGCGCTGCCGCACCATCGCCCGGTGCCGGCGCTGCACGGGTCCACTGTCGCTGCAGGAGGGGGGCGCGGCGCTGCTCTGCCGCTGGTGCGGCCGCGTCGACCCGACGCGACGGTGCGCCCGCTGCGGGTCGGACGCGGTGCGCGCCGTCGTCGTCGGTGCGCGCCGCACCGCCGAGGAGCTCGGCCGCGCGTTTCCGGGCACCGCGGTGATCACGTCGTCGGGCGACGGCCTGGTGCCCGAGGTCGCCACCGGTCCGGCCCTGGTGGTGGCCACCCCCGGCGCCGAGCCGCAGGCGTCCGGTGGTTACGGTGCGGCGCTGCTGTTGGACACCTGGGCGCTGCTGGGCCGGCAAGACCTGCGTGCCGCCGAGGATGCGCTGTGGCGGTGGATGACCGCCGCCGCGCTGGTGCGTGCCCGCGGCGACGGCGGCGTGGTGATGGTAGTCGCCGAATCATCGCTTCCCACAGTGCAATCGCTGATCCGCTGGGATCCGGTGGGTCATGCGGAGGCCGAAGTGGTCGCGCGGGCCGAGGTCGGTCTGCCGCCGAGCGTGCACATGGCGGCCATCGACGGAACGGCGGGCGCCGTCGCCGCGCTGCTCGACGAGGCCCGGCTGTCCGATCAGGAGTCCGTCGACGCCGATTTGCTTGGGCCGGTGGACCTTCCGCCCGGCGTGCGCCGCCCGGCCGGCACCCCGGCCGGCGCGCCGGTGACGAGAATGCTGGTGCGCGTGCCCCGTCCGCAGGGGCTGGCGCTGGCGGCGGCGCTGCGGCGCGGGGTCAGTGTGCTCAGCGCCCGGCAAACCAATGAGCCGGCCCGGGTGCAGATCGATCCGCTGCACATCGGTTAGCTTTCACAAAATGTTTCCCTGGGCGACAATATTCGCGTGCAATAATCTCTTTTTACGACATTAGAAGGTTGCTACACTTTCTCATCCCTGGCCGCCGAGAGGCCGGAACCTCCGGGAAGGGACCCGACATGGCAGCAGACAACACCGCCGTCGACGAGTCATTGGACGTCATCACCGATGCTCTGCTGACGGCCTCCCGTTTGCTGATGGCCATCTCGGCCCGCTCAGTGGGCCAGGTCGACGAGACCATCACCATCGCGCAGTTTCGGACGCTGGTGATCCTGTCCAATCGCGGCCCGGTCAATCTGGCCACCCTCGCGGGTCTGTTGGGCGTGCAGCCCTCGGCCACCGGCCGGATGGTGGACCGTTTGGTCGCCGCCGGGCTGATCGACCGCTTGCCGCACCCGACCTCGCGGCGCGAGCTGCTCGCCGCGCTCACCCCGCGCGGCCGCGACGTCGTCTACCAGGTGACCGCACACCGGCGCGCCGAGATCGCGGGGATCGTGGCGAAGATGCCGTCGCCGGAGCGGCACGGGTTGGTGCGGGCTCTGACGGCCTTCACCGCGGCCGGGGGCGAGCCCGACGTGCACCTGGACGCCGAGATCGACCTGTAATCGCCACCATCGGGCTCAGTGGCGATCGCGAGCGCGGCACAGCCGGGGCGAAGCGGGTCGACACCATCGGGCTCAGCCGATCCGCTTCTCGGCGGTCACCAGCAGGTACTCCCAGCCCATGGTCCCGTCGGTGAGGTGGTGTTGCGCGAGTTCGACGAGCTGGGCGTCGAGCTCGGCGGCCAGCACCCGGTTGTGGCCGATGTTCGCGTACGCCTCGATCGTCGGGCCGTAGTGCTGCTTGAAGTACGCGTGCACGGCCTCGGCGCTGTCAAACCGGTTGACTGCCAACATGCCTCGCGTCGTGGTGATCTCGCTGATCTGGTCACCGAGCAGCGCGGCGACGTAGCCCGGGCGCCCCCAGAGTGCCGCCGGCGGCACGGGATGCGACAGGCTCGGCCGATACGGCCGAATGGTGGCGAGCATACGGCCGAAGAATCCCTCGGGGGTCCAGCTGATCACGCCGATCGTGCCGCCCGGGCGGCAGACCCGGACCAGTTCGGCTGCGGCCCGTTGCTGGTCGGGGGCGAACTGCACACCGATCGCGGATATGACGACATCGAATTCACCGTCACCGAACGGCAGCGCCTGTGCGTTGGCTTCCCGGTAGTCGATGGTCAAACCGCGTGCCGCGGCCCTGGCCTGAGACCGTTCCAGCAGCTGGGGGGCGAGGTCGGTGGAGACGACGGCGGCGCCGGTCGCGGCCGCGGGCAGCGAGACGTTGCCCGAGCCCGCGGCGACATCGAGCACCCGGACCCCCGGACCGATGCCGGTGGCCTCGACCAGGGCGGGGCCCAGTGGAGCCATCACTTCCTCGGCCATCAGCGCGTAGTCGCCCAGCGCCCATACCGTGCGATGCGTGGCGGCGACCGAGGCGTCGCTGATCCAAGTGTCGAGGGCCATCTAGACCTCCTTGTGAGGGGGAAGGTTGTCTTCGACCTCGTTGTCGACATGAATCGGTCGCGCGGCTCACGCCGATAGACAGTGGCTTCTAGAAATAGTAGCCATAAGCAACAATGTACACACGCATATTTCCGCAGGTTCGGGTGGCTCGGGGCCGGGTCCGCCGCTTTCTAGACTGAAGCGGTGCGCCTTGTCTTCGCCGGAACCCCCGAGCCCGCGCTACCCGCACTGCGCCGCCTCATCGACTCGCCGCGCCACGACGTGGTTGCGGTGCTGACCCGGCCCGACGCCGCGGCGGGACGGCGCGGCAAGCCGGAGCCGTCGCCGGTGGCCCGCGAAGCGCTCGCGCGTGGCATCCCGGTGCTGCGGCCATCGCGGCCGAACTCGGACGAATTCGTCGCGGAGCTGGCGCAGTTGGCACCGGACTGCTGCGCGGTGGTGGCCTACGGCGCGCTGCTGCGCGACGGTCTGCTGGCCGTGCCTCCGCGCGGCTGGATCAACCTGCACTTTTCGCTGCTGCCCGCCTGGCGCGGCGCCGCGCCGGTGCAGGCGGCTATTGCCGCGGGCGACAACATCACCGGGGCCTCGACATTTCAGATCGAGCCGAGCCTGGACTCGGGCCCGGTCTACGGAGTCGTGACCGAAACGATCCGGCCGACCGACACCGCCGGGGAACTGCTTGAGCGACTGGCCGTTTCGGGCGCGGCTCTGTTGTCGGCCACCCTGGACGGCATCGCCGACGCGACCTTGACGCCGGTCCCGCAACCCACCGAGGGAGTCAGCATCGCCCCGAAGATCACCGTCGAGCAGGCCAGGGTGCGCTGGGACCTGCCGGCGCAGGTCGTCGACCGCCGCATTCGCGCCGTCACGCCGAACCCCGGTGCCTGGACGTTGCTCGGCGACCTGCGCATCAAGCTGGGGCCGGTGCAGATGGGCGAGGCCTCCGCGATGCCCGAACCAGCAGAACCGTTGTCGCCCGGCGCTGTTCACGTCGACCGCAAAAGCGTCTGGGTCGGCACGGGTTCGCATCCGGTGCGGCTGGGCCAAATCCAGCCGCCGGGAAAGAAATTCATGAACGCGGTCGACTGGGCGCGCGGCGCGCGGCTCGACCCCACGGTGCGGGCGACATGAGCCCCGGCCGCGACAGACCACAGCGCGGCCGGCCGGAGCGCAAGCCGCCGCGCCCGCAGCAGCGTGACCGCCGGCCCCAGCAACGGGACCGCCGGCCGCCGCGCCGGCCGCTGGACCCGGCCCGCGCCGCCGCGTTCGACGTGCTTCGGGCCGTCAGCGAGCGCGATGCCTACGCCAACCTGGCGCTGCCCGCGCTGCTGCGCGAACGCGGAATCACCGGCCGCGACGCGGCATTCGCCACCGAACTGACCTACGGCACCTGCCGCAGCAGGGGCCTGCTCGACGCGGTCATCGGCGCGGCCGCGGGGCGCTCACCGCAAGCCATCGACCCGGTGCTGCTCGATCTGCTGCGCCTCGGCGCGTATCA
>DASTKA010000332.1:0-2214 GCA_035716165.1 Mycobacterium sp.
CGGTCGTCGTCCTGGCCGGATTCGAGCCCGAGGACGAATCGCCCATCGTGTTCCTGCGGTTGCGCAAGGCCGCCCGCAAACACGGGTTGCCGGTCTACGCGATCGCGCCGTTCGCCAGCCGTGGACTGACCAAGATGTCCGGCCGCTTGATCAAAACCTTTCCGGGCGCCGAAGCTTCGGCGCTGGACCGGTTGGCCACCGGCGAGGTGGGCGACCTGCTCTCCACCCCGGGTGCGGTCATCATGGTCGGCGAACGGTTGGCCTCGGCGCCGGGCGGGCTGTCCGCCGCGGCACGGCTTGCCGACACCACCGGCGCCCGCCTGGCCTGGGTGCCGCGACGTGCCGGTGAGCGGGGCGCGCTGGAGGCCGGTGCGCTGCCCGGGCTGCTGCCCGGCGGCCGCCCGATCGACGACGAGACAGCCCGGGCGCAGGTTGCCCAGGCGTGGAACGTGTCCGAATTGCCTTCCGGCGGTGGACGCGACGCCGACGCGATCGTCGTCGCCGCCGCCGACGGCACGCTGGGCGCGCTGCTGGTGGGCGGCGTCGAGCCCGACGACTTCACCGACCCGGCGGCGGTGCTGGCGGCGCTGGACAGCGTCGGTTTCGTCGTCAGCCTGGAATTGCGGCACAGTGCCGTCACCGAACGCGCCGACGTCGTCTTCCCGGTCGCGCCGACGACCCAGAAGGCCGGCGCATTCGTCAACTGGGAGGGGCGCTTCCGGCCGTTCGAGGCAGCGCTGCGCAACACGCAGGACGCCGGCCAGTCCGACCACCAGGTGCTCGACACGCTCGCCGACGAGATGGGCGTGTACCTCGGAATGTCCACCGTCGACACGGCCCGCGAAGAACTGGGGGCGCTGCGACACTGGGACGGCAAGCGTGCCGCGAACCCGGACGTCGCGGCCGCCGAACCCGCCCAGCCGGCGGCGGGAGAGGCGATACTCACCGGCTGGCGGATGCTGTTGGACAACGGCCGAATGCAGGACGGGGAGCCACATCTGGCGGGAACCGCGCGCAAGGCTTTCGCCCGCCTGTCCGCCGACACCGCCGCCGAAATCGGCGCCACGGACGGTGACGAGGTCACCATCAGCACGTCGCACGGATCCATCAGCCTGCCGCTGGTGATCACCGACATGCCCGACCGGCTGGTGTGGCTTCCGGTGAACTCGCCCGGCTCGGCGGTGCACCGCCAACTCGGCGTATCGGTTGGCGGCACGGTCAAGATCGGAGTTGGCACCGCCGGCGACGATGCGGAGCGCGGCGATGAGGAGGAGCGGCGCATATGAGCGGGCTGACCGAATTCGGACACGACACCTGGTGGCTGGTGCTCGGCAAGGCACTGGCGATCTTCGTGTTCCTCATGCTGAACGTGCTGGTGGCGATTCTGCTCGAACGCAAGATCCTCGGCTGGATGCAGCTGCGGCCCGGTCCCAACCGGGCGGGGCCGTGGGGCGTACTGCAGAGCCTGGCCGACGGAATCAAGTTGGCGCTCAAGGAAACGATCACCCCGGGCGGCGTCGACAAGTTCGTCTACTTCGCGGCGCCGGTCATCTCCACGATTCCGGCGTTCACCGCCTTCGCGTTCATCCCGTTCGGTCCCGTGGTGTCGGTGTTCGGCCACCGCACACCGCTGCAGCTGACCGACCTGCCGGTCGCGGTGCTGTTCATTCTGGGGCTCTCGGCCATCGGCGTGTACGGAATCGTGCTGGGCGGTTGGGCTTCCGGGTCCACCTACCCGCTGCTGGGCGGGGTGCGCTCCACCGCCCAGGTCATCTCCTACGAGGTGGCGATGGGCCTGTCGTTCGCGGCGGTCTTCCTCTACGCGGGCTCCATGTCGACATCGCAGATCGTCGCCGCGCAGGACAGGGTCTGGTTCGCCTTCCTGCTGCTGCCGTCGTTCGTGATGTACCTGATCTCGATGGTCGGCGAAACCAACCGGGCGCCTTTCGATTTGCCCGAGGCCGAGGGTGAGCTGGTCGCGGGATTCCACACCGAATACTCGTCGCTGAAGTTCGCGATGTTCATGCTGGCCGAGTACGTCAACATGATGACGGTCTCATCGCTGGCCACCGCCCTGTTCTTCGGCGGCTGGCACGCGCCGTGGCCGCTGAACATGTGGGCCGGCGCCAACACCGGGTGGTGGCCGGTGCTGTGGTTCACCGCGAAGATGTGGACCTTCCTGTTCGTCTACTTCTGGCTGCGGGCCTCGCTGCC
>DASTKA010000333.1:0-6362 GCA_035716165.1 Mycobacterium sp.
CGCACACCCAGAACTGCAGCCGCAGCGGCCCGAAGATGAGCGCGTCGGTGCGTTCGGTGAGCACCGCGCCGCCGTCGGCCGCGATGCGATGGATCTTCACCTCGAAGGCGGCGCGGCCCTCCATCTGGCGAAACAGCTTCATGGCCCTGGCCCGGCCATGAATGGTGGGCAGTCCGACGTTTTCGTAGACGAGATCGTCGGCCAGGGCGGCGTCCGCGGCCTCGTAATCCGCCTCTTGCAGCGCGTACAGGAACCTTTCGACCGTACGGGTGTTCGCAACGGTTGTCCCAGTCAGCTCGGTCATGTTGTCAGCGTAGGCGCGTGGCCGCCGGGCGCTGTGGCAGGGTGAGCACGATGCGTGTCGCCGTGGTCGCCGGGCCTGATCCCGGACATTCATTCCCGGCGATCGCGCTGTGCCAACGCTTCGCCGAAGCCGGCGACGATCCCACGCTTTTCACCGGCGCCGAATGGCTTGACACCGCCCGCGGCGCCGGCATCGGCGCCGCCGAGCTGGACGGGTTGGCGGCCACCGACGAGGACGTCGACGCCGGGGCCAGGATCCACCGGCGCGCCGCGCGGATGGCCGTGCTCAATGTGCCCGCGCTGCGCGAACTGGCGCCCGACCTGGTGGTGTCCGACGTCATCACCGCCGGCGGCGGCATGGCCGCCGAACTGTTGGGCCTTCCGTGGATCGAACTCAACCCGCACCCGCTGTACCTGCCGTCGAAAGGACTGCCGCCGATCGGCAGTGGACTGGCGCCGGGCACCGGCGTCCGGGGCCGGCTGCGCGACGCCGCGATGCGCGCGCTGACGGCCCGATCCTGGCGGGCCGGACTGCGGCAACGGGAGATGGCGCGCAGCGAGATCGGACTGCCGCCGCGCGATCCCGGGCCGCTGCGGCGGCTGATCGCGACGCTGCCCGCGCTGGAAGTTCCCCGCCCCGACTGGCCGGCCGAGGCCGTCGTGGTCGGGCCGCTGCACTTCGAACCGACCGATCGAGTCCTCGACGTTCCGGCCGGCTCCGGGCCGGTGGTGGTCATCGCGCCGTCGACCGCACTGATCGGGACCGAAGGCCTCGCCGAGGTGGCGCTGGGGTGCTTGACGCCGGGGGAGACCATGCCTGCGGGCTCGCGTCTGCTGGTGTCGCGGTTGGACGGACCCGCACTGGCGGTGCCGCCGTGGGCGGCGGTCGGGCTGGGACGTCAAGACGAGTTGCTCGCCCACGCCGATCTGGTGATCTGCGGGGGCGGCCACGGCATGGTGGCCAAGACGCTGCTGGCCGGCGTGCCGCTGGTGGTGGTTCCCGGCGGCGGCGACCAGTGGGAGATCGCCAACCGGGTGCAGCGTCAGGGCAGCGCGCGGCTGATCCGGCCGCTGACCGCCGACGCGCTGGTGGCCGCGGTCAACGAGGTGCTGTCGTCGCCGCGCTACCGGGCCGCGGCGCAGACGGCGGCCGCCGGTGTCGCCGGTGTCGCCGATCCGGTCCGGGTGTGCCGCGACGCGCTGGCGGTGGCCGGATGATCCGCGGCGCGGCGCCCGTCAGCCTTATGCTTCGGCGGGAGGCACGCTGATGAGGATGATCACGACAACTGTCGCCGGCGCCCTGCTGGCGGGCTCGCTGGCCGGCGCGGCCGTCGCGCGCGCCGACAGTCCCGAGGAGCATCAGGCATGCCAGTTGATGGACGATCCGGCCGCCGCCCAGCAGGGACTCGCACCGGCCGAATACACCTTCATGCAGTTGCGTGCCAGCATGTCGGCCCAACGCGCGCGTGACGTCATGAGCATTGCGGCGCAGGAGGACTGCCCGAATCACATCATCGACCTGCCGGCCAGCTGGCGCTAGACGAGCTACGGCTCAGGTGTCCGATCCATCGGGCCTGGGTATGTTGACTGGCGTGCGGCTAACGGAGTTTCACGAGCGGGTGGTGCTGCGCTTCGGCACCACCTACGGATCCTCGGTCCTGGTGGATCACGTGCTGACGGGTTTCGGCGGGCGGACGGCCGCTCAAGCGATCGAGGCGGGGATCGAACCCCGCGACGTGTGGCGGGCGTTGTGTGTGGACTTCGACGTGCCTCAGGATCAGTGGTGATCGCGGCGCGTTATTCGTATGCCGGGTAGGCGTTCTGCCGCAGCACCGTGGCGAGATGGACGGCGTTGCGCGCCGCGTTACCGGTGGCGGACGCGACGGCCTCCGGAACGTCGTCGAGGTCGGTGTAGTCCGTACCCTGCATAGCCTCGCCGTTCCAGTAGGTGCAGCCCTGCGCGGCGATGGAGAAACCGATGTCGTCGAGCGCCTGGAAGAGGTCGGCCACGATCTTGTGCGCCCCGTCCTCGTTGCCCACGACCGCCGCCAGCGCCACCTTGCCCACCATCGCCGGCCGTCCCGCGTCGTCCGTGTCGGACAGCTCGGCGTCGAGGCGCTCCAGGACGCGCTGCGCGACGCTGGACATGTGGCCGACCCAGGTGGGCGTCGACACGATGACGATGTCGGCCGACTTGATCTTGTCCAACAGCGCCGGCCACTCATCGCCGGGCCCCATGTCGGCCTCGACCCCGGGCAGCAGCGCCAGGTCAACGCAGCGCACCTTCTCGCCCTCGACGCCCGCACCGCTCAGCTGGTCGAGCAACTGGTCGGCGATGCGCTCGCTGCTGGACGGCGTCGGGCTCTTCTTCAACGAGCAGACCAATGCGATGGCGCGCAGCGATGGTGTTGCGGCTGAGGACATGGTGGTCAGGTACCCGGGCGCGCTGACGCCAAACGACGCCCCCGATCGCCCTTACCGCCGGTGCAACACGCAGTCACCGCACAGCGAACCGCTGGGCAGCCGATAGAACAGGCAGCAGCTGCGGCGCCGGAAGCCCAGCTCTGGAGTGGTGAGGACACCGGATCCGGCCAGCACGCCGGTGTCCAGTAGCGACCGGGTCGTCTCGACGATCGCGGCATGCAGGTCGGGCCGCGCTGACAACAGGGCCCGTGCGGCCCCCACCAGCGCGGAGGCGATGTTGCCCGCGAGCAGGGCGGGCGCCAGCTTGACCGGCAGGCCCGCGGCGAGCGGTGCCAGGTGCTCGCCCACCACGATGCGATACAGCGCGTCCGGTTCGGGAGAGGCGACGGGCTGCCCGACGGGTTCGGGCAGTCGCAGCTGCGCACCGGCGTCGGCGCGTTGCAGGTCGTCGAGGTCGGGGATGACGCCGTGGCCGATCGCGCACGCGAGCACCGGAGACCACAGCCGGGTGGCATGGGCGAGGTGAACCAGCGACGCGCCGATCCGCAGGTCGGTCGTGCGGTATCGCCGGACGGTGGCGTCGATCAGGTCGGCGCAGCCGTCGGCGTAGGACTGCGCGACCGGATGCCATCCCGCCGCGTCCCCGCCCACGGTCAGGGCGAAAAAGCCTCCGTAGGAAGCCGTTTCGGCCAGCTCGGTGGAGATGTCCATGCTTTGGCGACCGCCCCTCGGGGAGATCCGCCCCGGTTGTCGTGAGGACGCGTCGACGGCGCCTTTCGGTAGCCGATGCTGCCACACCTACCCGGGAGAGAACGGCGTGTCGAACTTGAATCGAACACCTGTTCGGCTACTGTGGTGAGCGTTCGGCCAGTCAACTTGTCGGTGGCCTTCTCTAGTGTCACCGACAACCGACCGATACCGGTCAGACGAACACCGACTATAGGAGAGGCACCATGGCGCAAGCCCCCGATCGCGAGAAGGCTCTCGAACTGGCGATGGCCCAGATCGAAAAGAGCTACGGCAAAGGCTCGGTGATGCGTCTCGGCGACGAGACCCGTCAGCCGATCTCGATCATCCCCACCGGATCCATCGCACTGGATGTGGCCCTGGGCATCGGCGGCCTGCCCCGCGGCCGGGTCGTGGAGATCTACGGCCCGGAATCCTCGGGTAAGACCACTGTCGCGCTGCACGCGGTGGCCAACGCCCAAGCCGCCGGCGGCGTCGCCGCCTTCATCGACGCCGAGCACGCCCTGGACCCGGAGTACGCCAAGAAGCTTGGCGTGGACACAGATTCGCTGCTGGTCAGCCAGCCCGACACGGGGGAGCAGGCCCTCGAGATCGCCGACATGCTGATCCGCTCCGGCGCCCTGGACATCCTGGTCATCGACTCGGTGGCCGCGCTGGTGCCGCGCGCCGAGCTCGAAGGCGAGATGGGCGACAGCCACGTCGGACTGCAGGCCCGGCTGATGAGCCAGGCGCTGCGGAAAATGACGGGCGCGCTGAACAATTCGGGCACCACCGCGATCTTCATCAACCAGCTGCGCGAGAAGATCGGGGTGATGTTCGGCAGCCCCGAAACCACAACGGGTGGAAAGGCTTTGAAGTTCTACGCGTCGGTGCGCATGGACGTGCGCAGGATCGAGACGCTCAAGGACGGCACCAACGCGGTCGGTAACCGCACCCGGGTCAAGATCGTCAAGAACAAGGTGGCGCCGCCCTTCAAGCAGGCCGAGTTCGACATCCTCTACGGCCAGGGGATCAGCCGGGAAGGTTCGCTGATCGACATGGGTGTGGAGCAGGGCTTCATCCGCAAGTCCGGGTCCTGGTTCACCTATGAGGGCGAGCAGCTCGGCCAGGGCAAGGAGAACGCCCGCACCTTCCTGAAGGAAAACGACGAAGTCGCCAACGAGATCGAGAAGAAGATCAAGGAAAAGCTCGGCATTGGCGCGGTCGTGACCGATGACGACGTCCTGCCCGCCCCCGTCGACTTCTGAGCCCTCCCGCGAGGAGCAGGCGCGGGCCCTGTGTCTGCGCCTGCTCACCGCGAGAGCGCGCACCCGGGCCGAGCTCCACGGCCAGTTGGCCAAACGGGGCTATCCCGACGACGTCAGTGAGCGTGTGCTGGACCGGCTGGCCGGCGTCGGCTTGGTCGACGATGCCGATTTCGCCCAGCAGTGGGTGCAGTCCCGCCGCGCGCACGCCGGGAAAAGCAAGCGCGCCCTGGCCGCCGAGCTGCACACCAAAGGGGTCGACAACGACGTGATCACCTCGGTGCTCGCCGGGATCGACGCCGGCGCCGAGCGGGATCGGGCGGAACAGTTGGTCCGGTCCAAGCTGCGTCGGGAAACCCTGAACGACGACGATGCGCGGGTGACGCGCAGGCTGGTGGGAATGCTGGCGCGCCGGGGTTACGGCCAGAACATGGCGTGCGAGGTCGTTGTCGCCGAGCTGGCCGCCGAGCGGGAGCGCCGCCGGGTCTAGCCCGGTGACGTGCGGTTTCTCGCCATCCGACCGGCCGCCGTACCATGGCCCCGTGACTTCGATGGTGCGAGAGACCGCGGCGGCCGACGCCGCGTCCGCGCGCACCTATCAAGTCCGCACCTATGGCTGCCAGATGAACGTCCACGACTCGGAGCGGTTGGCGGGCCTACTGGAAGCGGCCGGATACCAGCGGGCTGCCGAGGGCGCCGACGCCGACGTGGTGGTGTTCAACACCTGCGCCGTCCGGGAGAACGCCGACAACAAGCTGTACGGCAACCTCAGCCACCTGGCGCCGCGCAAGCGCGGCAACCCCGAGATGCAGATCGCCGTCGGTGGCTGCCTGGCGCAAAAGGACCGCGACGCGTTGCTGCGCAAGGCGCCCTGGGTGGACGTCGTCTTCGGCACCCACAACATCGGGTCGCTGCCCACGCTGCTGGAGCGGGCCCGGCACAACAAGGTGGCCCAGGTGGAAATCGCCGAGGCGTTGCAGGAGTTTCCGTCCTCGCTGCCCAGCGCGCGCGAATCCGCCTATGCCGCTTGGGTTTCCGTCTCGGTCGGGTGCAACAACAGCTGCACGTTCTGCATCGTTCCGTCGCTGCGGGGCAAAGAGGTCGACCGTAGTCCGAACGACATCCTGGCCGAGGTCAGGTCGCTGGTGGCCGATGGCGTGCTCGAAGTCACGCTGCTGGGCCAGAACGTCAACGCCTACGGCGTGTCGTTCGCCGATCCCGCGCTGCCCCGCGATCGCGGCGCCTTTGCCCGCCTGCTGCGCGCCTGCGGCGACATCGACGGCCTGGAACGGGTGCGGTTCACCTCGCCGCATCCGGCCGAATTCACCGACGACGTCATCGAGGCGATGGCGCAAACTCCGAATGTCTGCCCCGCCCTGCATATGCCACTGCAGTCGGGATCCGACCGGATGCTGCGGGCGATGCGCCGGTCCTACCGCGCGGAGCGCTACCTGGGCATCATCGACCGCGTCCGGGCCGCGATGCCGCACGCCGCCATCACCACCGATCTGATCGTCGGGTTCCCCGGGGAGACCGAGGATGATTTCGCCGCGACGCTGGACGTGGTGCGAGCGGCCCGGTTCTCGGCCGCGTTCACGTTCCAGTACTCCAAGCGGCCCGGCACCCCGGCCGCCGAACTCGACG
>DASTKA010000334.1:0-2710 GCA_035716165.1 Mycobacterium sp.
TCCTTGCCCACCTTCTCGGGCGTGGAGACGCACACCCCCGTCAGTTCGAACTGCGGGTTGGTGATGAGTTCGGCGAGGGCCAGCCCTCCGACATTTCCGGTACCGACATGCGCGACGCGGATCGCCATGAGAGTCTCCGTCCGTTGAGCGCTCAAACTTTTCTAGACACTAGTCCATTAATTTGCAGGCGCATACCGGGTGGAGTGTCGGCCGCTCGCCATGGCGGCAATCCCGCCGGGAGGCGCGCGCGCCTACGGCCCGAGCGGAGACGTCGTGCGGATGGCTTCGTCGCGGATCAGCCCGCGCAGCAGTGCGGTGCTGAACTCGGCGGCGATCTCTTTGGCCGAGCGCCGGCCGCTGGGCCGCAGCCAGCGGTAGCTGCCCAGCGTCATTCCGATATAGCCGAGCGCCACCACATGCGAGTCGCACTCATAGAACTCGCCACTGGCGATCCCGCGGTCGATGAGGCCGTGCACGTGCTGGTAAACCTGGGTTTCCTTCTCGCGGACCTCGGCGACCTGCTCGCTGGTGAACCACTCGGTGATGTAGGGCGCCTCCTGGAAGTACACCGCGGCCCTCTCGGGATCACTGGCGATGCCGGTGAGCAGCCGGACCGTGTACTGGTAGAGCGCCTCGCGCGCCGTCCAGGACGGGTCGTCGTGCACGGCGGCCAGCGTGCCCTCGGCGGCCTGGCGGTAGATGTCGTACAGGATCAGCGACTTACTCGCGTAATAGTGATAGACCGTCGCCTTGTTCAGGCCGATCACGTCGGCCACATCGTCCATCCGGGTGCCGTGATAGCCGCGCGCCGCGAACAGCTTGGTGGCGACCGCCAGCAGCTCTTCGCGGCGGGTCAGCCCATTCGGGGTGATGCTGTCGGCGGGCATCTGTTCTCACTATCGTCGGTATGGCCAGGCCAGGGCCGGTTCGGCCCAGGATATCTATCAATCAACTGGTTGGACAGTTTATGCAAAACGCCGGGTGTCACGTGCAGGCGTATGCGACTAGACTCCTCATCGAGCGCGACGAGTCGAGAGGGTGGGGCCGATGGATCCGAATCCGGACTATGACATGAGCGACGAACTCGAGTTCTTCTTCCGGTACGTCCCGTGGGGCCTGCGCGGAGTGGTCGACGGCAACGGCTACCCACCGCCGGCGTACCCGCCCGTCTGATCACCCGGCGCGCAGGCGCCTTCGCGTTATAACGCCTTGAGTTCCTCGGCGACCTCGGTCACCGACTTCTTTGCGTCACCGAACAGCATGCTGGTTCCCTCGCCGTAGAACAGTGGGTTGTCGATGCCCGCGAAACCGGAGTTCATCGACCGCTTGAGCACAATCACCGACCTGGCCTTGTCCACGTTGAGGATTGGCATGCCGTAGATCGGGCTGGACGCGTCGTTGCGGGCCGCCGGGTTGGTGACGTCGTTGGCGCCGATGACGATCGCGACGTCGGTGCGGGCGAATTCGTCGTTGATGTCGTCCATGTCCTTCATGGCGTCGTAGTCGACCTCGGCCTCGGCCAGTAACACGTTCATGTGGCCGGGCATCCGCCCCGCCACCGGGTGGATGGCGTACTTGACCTCCACGCCCTTGTCCTCGAGCAGGGCCGCCATGTCCTTGACCGCATGCTGAGCCTGCGCGACGGCCAGGCCGTAGCCGGGCACCACGATCACCTGGTTGGCGTAGGCCATCTGGATCGCGGCGTCCGCGGCCGAGGTGGCCTTGACGGTCTTGTCGCCGCCGTCGCCAACGCTCGGGGCGACCCCGCCGCCGCCGAAGCCACCGGCGACGATCGCCGGGATCGAGCGGTTCATGGCCTTGGCCATGAGGTTGGTCAGGATCGAACCGGACGCGCCGACGATCATGCCCGCGACGATCATCGCGGTGTTGTTCAGCGCCAGTCCCGCGGCCGCGGCCGAGAGCCCGGTCATCGCGTTCAGCAGCGAGATGACCACGGGCATGTCGGCGCCGCCGATGGGTAGCACCACCATCAGGCCCAGCACACCCGCGGCGGCCAGCAGCCCGACCATCCACCACAGTGATGCCCCGCCGCTGCCGGGATGCGCGTGCAGCCCGATCACCACCGCTGCGGCCACCGCGGCGGCCAGCAGCAGCAGGTTGATCGCCTGCTGCGCCCTGCCGAATCCGATCGGCGATCCGGAGATGATCTCCTGCAGCTTGCCGAACGCGATGATCGATCCCCAGAACGAGATCGAGCCGATGATCGCGGCGAACAACGAGGCCACCACGATGTGCACGGTCGGTGACTCACCGTGCTGGAAGGCCGCAAAGCCCCTGGTCTCAATGAATTCCGCGAGGGCGATCAACGCGACCGTGCCACCGCCGACACCGTTGAAGAACGCCACCAGCTGCGGCATGGCCGTCATCTTGGTGTAGCGGGCCGGCGGGACACCGAGCACGACGCCCACCACCAGGCCGGCGATGATCAGCACCCATTGGTCGGTGTGGCGGATCTTGATCAGGGTCGCCGCCACGGCCAGCGCCATACCCACCGCGGCGATCAGGTTGCCGCGCACCGCGGTCTTGGGTCCGGTCAGCCCCATCAGGCCGTAGATGAAGAGCGAGAAGGAAATGATGTAGAGGCCGATAACCAAGTAGTTCATTTGGCCGCCGGCTCCTCACTCGTCGCGGGCAGAGGTTTCTTCTTGCCCTTGAACATGCCCAGCATCCGGTCGGTGACGATGAACCC
>DASTKA010000335.1:0-3015 GCA_035716165.1 Mycobacterium sp.
GTCGACGAGTGGGCCGTCATCGTCGACCCGGAGACCGCGAGCGAGCTGCCGGACGGTCAGATCGGCGAGATCTGGCTGCACGGGAACAACCTGGGCATCGGCTACTGGGGCAAGGAAGAAGAGACCAACGACATCTTCCGCAACATCCTCAAGTCGCGGATCAGCGAGTCGCACGCCGAAGGCGCCCCCGACGACGGCATGTGGGTCAAGACCGGCGACTACGGCACCTACCACAAGGGCCACCTCTACATCGCCGGCCGCATCAAGGACCTGGTCATCATCGACGGCCGCAACCACTACCCGCAGGACCTCGAGTACTCGGCGCAAGAAGCCAGCAAGGCGCTGCGCACCGGCTACGTGGCCGCGTTCTCGGTGCCCGCGAACCAACTGCCCAAGGAAGTGTTCGACAACCCGCACGCCGGCATCAAGTACGACCCCGACGATGGCTCCGAGCAGCTGGTGATCGTTGCCGAGCGGGCCGCCGGCTCGCACAAGCTGGACTACCAGCCCATCGCCGATGACATTCGGGCCGCCATCGCGGTGCGCCACGGCGTGACCGTCCGCGATCTGCTGCTGGTGCAGTCGGGCACGATCCCGCGCACCTCCAGCGGCAAGATCGGGCACCGCGCCTGCCGCGCGGCCTACCTCGACGGCAGTCTGCGAAGCGGCGTCGGTTCCCCGACGGCCTTCGCCAGCTCCACTGACTGAATCTCTAAGGACCATGGCTGACACTGAGCATCCCGAAAACCACACCCCGGGCCCTGACGGGGAGGTGCCCGCCAAAAAGAGCGAATTAACCGTCCCCGAGATGCGCGAATGGCTGCACAACTGGGTGGGCCGGGCGGTCGGGAAATCCCCCGACGACATCGACGAGTCGGTGCCGATGGTCGAGCTGGGCCTGGCGTCGCGCGACGCGGTGGCCATGGCCGCCGACATCGAGGACATGACCGGTGTCACCCTGTCGGTCGCGGTCGCCTTCCAGCACCCGACCATCGAATCGCTGGCCACCCGCATCATCGAGGGTGAGCCAGAGGTGGCCGACGACGAGCTCGACCGCGCCGACTGGACGCGCACCGGCCCCGCCGAGCGCGTCGACATCGCGATCGTGGGCCTGTCGACAAGGCTGCCCGGCGACATGAACTCCCCGGACGAGACGTGGGCGGCGCTGATGGAGGGCCGCGACGCCATCACGGATCTGCCGGAGGGCCGGTGGTCGGAGTTCCTCGAGGAGCCGCGCATCGCCGAACGCGTCGGCACCGCCCGCACCCGCGGCGGCTACCTGAAGGACATCAAGGGCTTCGACTCCGAGTTCTTCGCGGTCGCCAAGACCGAGGCCGACAACATCGACCCGCAGCAGCGGATGGCGCTGGAGCTCACCTGGGAGGCGCTCGAGCACGCCCGGATCCCGGCGTCGAGCCTGCGCGGCGAGGCCGTCGGCGTGTACGTCGGCTTCTCCAACAACGACTACCAATTCCTGGCGGTGTCGGACCCGACGGTCGCACACCCCTACGCGATCACCGGAACGGCCAGCTCGATCATCGCCAACCGGGTGTCCTACTTCTACGACTTCCGCGGACCGTCGGTGGCGCTGGACACCGCGTGCTCGAGCTCGCTGGTGGCGACGCATCAGGCGGTGCAGGCGCTGCGCAACGGCGAGTGTGACGTGGCCGTCGCCGGTGGCGTCAACGCGCTCCTCACGCCGTTGGTGACGCTCGGCTTCGACGAGATCGGCGCGGTGCTGGCCCCCGACGGCCGGATCAAGTCGTTCTCGTCGGACGCGGACGGCTACACCCGCTCCGAGGGCGGCGGCATGTTCGTGCTCAAGCGGGTCGACGACGCCCGCCGCGACGGCGACCAGATCCTGGCCGTCATCGCCGGCAGCGCGGTCAACCACGACGGCCGGTCCAACGGGCTGATCGCCCCCAACCAGGACGCCCAGGCCGAGGTGTTGCGCCGGGCGTACAAGGACGCGGGGATCGATCCGCGCACCGTCGACTACATCGAGGCGCACGGCACCGGGACCGTTCTGGGCGACCCGATCGAGGCCGAGGCGCTGGGCCGCATCGTCGGGCGGGGCCGTCCCGCGGACCGTCCCGCGTTGCTGGGCGCGGTGAAAACCAATGTGGGACACCTGGAGTCGGCCGCAGGTGCGGCGAGCCTGGCCAAGGTGGTGCTGGCGCTGCAGCACGACAAGCTGCCGCCGTCGATCAACTTCGCCGGCCCCAGCCCCTACATCGACTTCGACGGCATGCGCCTGAAAGTGGTTGACAGCGCGAGCGATTGGCCGCGCTACGGCGGCTACGCGCTGGCCGGGGTGTCCAGCTTCGGCTTCGGTGGCGCCAACGCGCACCTTGTCGTGCGCGAGGTCTTGCCCCGTGACGTGATCGAGCGCGAGCCCGAACCGCAGGCTCAGGTCATCGCGCCGGCGGCCGCCGGCGAGGAACCGGCCGAGGCGCCCACGCTCGAGAGCCACTCGCTGCGGTTCGACGACTTCGGCAACATCATCCCCGACGCCTCGGAGGCGGAGGAGCCGGAGTACGAGCTGCCCGGCGTGACCGACGAGGCGCTGCGCCTCAAAGAGATCGCGCTGGAAGAGCTTGCCGCACAGGAGGAGTCGGAGCCGACCAAGCCGCTGATCCCGCTCGCGGTGTCGGGTTTCCTGACGTCACGCAAGAAGGCCGCGGCCGCCGAGCTGGCGGACTGGATGGAGAGCCCGGAGGGGCAGGCGTCGTCACTGGAATCGATCGGCCGGTCGCTGTCGCGCCGCAACCACGGCCGCTCGCGCGCGGTGGTGTTGGCCCACGACCACGAAGAGGCCATCAAGGGCCTGCGGGCGGTCGCCGAGGGCAAGCAGCGACCCAACGTATTCAGCACCGACGGGCCGGTGACCAGCGGACCGGTGTGGGCGATGGCCGGTTTCGGTGCGCAGCACCGCAAGATGGGCAAGAGCCTGTACCTGCGCAACGAGGTCTTCGCCGAGTGGATCGAGAAGGTCGACGCGCTGATCCAGGACGA
>DASTKA010000336.1:0-3464 GCA_035716165.1 Mycobacterium sp.
GCCACCATGGTCAAGGACGTCAATGCTCAGGGCATAAAACTTGCCATGCCGGACGACCCGCTGCACGACCCGGAATTCATCCGCACCCTCAACGCGGCCTATGACCTCGGTGGCCCGTCGAATTATCCGCAAGAGGCGCCGATCAGCGCCTTCCAGCTGGCGTGACCTCTATGAGCATCCTCCAGCGTTATGCCAACCGTCGCGTGATGATCACCGGGGGTGGTTCCGGCATCGGCCAGGCGACCGTTCTGCGCATCCTCGAAGAAGGTGGTCACGTAGTCGCCGCCGACATCAGTCAGGCAGGCTTGAAAGACACCATCGCCAAGGTTGAGCCCCACGTCGAGCGGCTCAGCACGCTGATCATGGACGTCGCCGACGAGGACTCCGTGAAGACCGGTGTCGCCCAAGCGGTTACGACGCTTGGCGGCCTAGACACCCTGGTCAACGCTGCAGGAATCTTACGATCGGCTCATTTCGAGGAGACCACGGCAGACGACTTCGAACAGATACTCCGGGTCAACCTCGTCGGCACGTTCCTGGTCACGCGGGAAGCAATCCGCGCATTGCGCAACGGCAACCGACCCGCGGTGGTGAACTTTACGTCGACGTCCGCCCAGTTCGCCCACCCCTACATGTGTGGCTATGCCGCTTCAAAAGGCGGGATCCTGTCGATGACCCACGCGCTGGCACTGGAGTTCGCCAAGGAGGGCATCCGGTTCAATTGCGTGCAGCCCGGGTCGATCTCGTCCGGAATGACCGACGGCACTGGGCAATCCAAGCAAAGCGTCGGTGCGGGCCTGCCCGCCGACGCCGACTATTCGCTATTCGTCAAGGCGCAGCCCATGCTCCCGCTGGAAGGCGGCGCACAGTTCGCCCCACCGGATGCGGTCGCTTCTGCTGTGGCGATGCTCGGCTCGGCCGACGCCTCTTTCATCACGGGCACGGAGCTGCGCATCGACGGCGGTACGCACATGTAAACCGCAGTCAGCGGATCAATTCGTCGATGATCGGAAGTGTGCCCCGTTCGACGGCTTTGTCGATCGAGTCGCGTAGGTCAGAACATGCCAGGAATATGCCCTGGGAGTGTTGCGTGAGCGCCGCGGTCTGTCGCCGCTGCGGACACATCGCTGTCGCTTCAGCGGTCCATTGAATACTGGTCTGCTGCCAACTGCTCTTGCGAGCCAGCACCTGCGCCCCGCAGCGGCGGCAACTCACCGGCAGCAACGGTGCGTCTTGCAAACGGTTGTCGCTGCAATCGGTCATGCCGGCGAGGTTTGTCCGATTTGTGCGGCAATGTTCTCCTCGACCTGTTGCTGCCAGGCCTCGCGCGGTCTGGTGACATCGATCTCGTACTCGAACCTGTCCACCATGTCGGCTGCCACGTCCGCGACATCGACGTAGAACTGCTGATACCAACGCCGTAGCTGATACACCGGGCCATCCTCTTCACACAACAGCGGGTTATCGATGCGCGCCTTGGTTTTCCAGATCGCGACATCCTGCTCGAAACCGACTTTCACCCAATCACCGAGTGCGATGGCAGTCTGCATTGCCGCTTCCTCCGGCAAATGCTCAGACTTCTTGACGATGATTCCGTATTGCAGCACAAACGAATTCGCATCAATCGGGTAGTGGCAGTTCAGCAGAACTGTCCTTTGATCCTCATGCTCGAAGTGATAGGTCAGATCATCGATCATGAACGATGGCCCGAAGTATGACGCGGCCGAGGTAGTGCCCAGCATCTGAGGCTGACCTTCGGGGTTGGGTATGTCACCGCGCGGGCCGCTGTTCATATATTGGGTTGCGATCTGCCCTTCGAAGATATTTTTGAAATATGTCGGCATTGATCCGTGGATGTAGAAGAAGTGCGCCATGTCGACGACGTTGTCGATGATTTCGCGGCAGTTCGTGTTGACAACCGTGGTGTACCAATGCCAGTCAGTCCATTCCCGGCTGCCTGCGCCTTCGATCCGCGGAATGATGATCTCCGCCGGCGGCGGATTGCCTTCCGGATCGTTCCACACGAACAACATTCCGTCTTGCTCGAGGGTGGTCCACTTCGCGGTGCGGGCCAGCTTGGGCACCCGCTTGCTGTACGGCACCCGTTTGCACCGGCCGTCACCGCCCCAGCGCCAATCGTGAAACGGGCAGGCGATCTCGTCGCCCTTCACTTGGCCCTGGGTGAGGTCCCCGCCCATGTGCCGGCAATGCCCGTCGAGCGCGTTGATCTTGCCGTCGCCGCCGCGGAAGACCACCAGCTTCTGACCGAACGCGTGGACGGCATGGGGCTTGCCGTCGCCGAACTCCTTGATGAGGCCAAGGCAGTGCCAGCCGCGCGCGAATCGAGACGGGGCCGACGCGGCTTCGATCTGGCGAACCTTGTCGGTATTCAACTCCAACGTCATGTCGTTTTTGTACAACCGCGCGCCTACTCATGACACGGACCGTCCCGCTGGCAGGGAGAAAGCAATCACGAACCCGAAGCGGCGGCTTAACCTCGTGTCTGTGACGACTGCTTTATCAGCCACGATCCCTGCCCGTCTGCCGGTGCGAGACAACGTGGTCGACCTCCTCGTCGTGGGCTCGGGCACGGGTATGGCAGCGGCGCTGGCCGCCCACGAGCGCGGATTGACCGTATTGATCGTGGAGAAGTCCCCGTATGTCGGCGGCTCGACCGCGCGCTCCGGAGGCGCGCTGTGGCTGCCGGCGAGCCCGATCCTCGCGGAGAAGGGCGCCGGAGACACCATGCAGCGTGCCGAAACCTACCTGCAGTCCGTGGTGGCCGGCACGGCGCCCGCCGAACGGTCCGCCGCCTATCTGCGGAACGTGACCTCAATGATCGCGATGCTGCTGCGCACCACACCGATTCGCCTGAGTTGGGCCAAGGACTATTCCGATTACCACCCGGAGGAGCCGGGCGGTATGGCCGGTGGTCGTACCTGTGAGTGCCGCCCGCTGAACACGGCGATCCTGCGGGAATACCGGACCCGGCTGCGGCCCGGTGTCATGGACGCCAACGTCCCGATGCCGACCACCACCGCCGACTATCGGTGGATGAACCTGATGGCCCGCATTCCGCGCAAGGGCATACCGACCATCGCCAAGCGCCTCGCGCAGGGAGTGGGCGGGCTGCTGATAGGCCGACGCTATGTTGCGGGCGGGCAGGCGCTGGCTGCGGGACTGTTCGCCGGCGTCGTGCGGGCGAGGATTCCGATTTGGACGGACACCGAGCTGCAGCGGCTGACCACTGCCGATGGACGGGTCACCGGCGCAGTCTTAGGCCATGACGGACGTGAGGTCACCGTCACCGCGCGGCGCGGCGTAGTCTTGGCGGCCGGCGGGTTCGATCACAACATGGCCATGCGGCGGAAGTTTCAGTCCGAATCCCTTGGCGAACACCTGAGCCTGGGCGCCGAGACCAACACCGGTGACGCGATCCACGCCGCTCAAGATCTCGGCGCCGC
>DASTKA010000337.1:0-4296 GCA_035716165.1 Mycobacterium sp.
CACTTCGGCTCCAAGAAGGGCCTGCGCAAGGCCTGCGAGGACTACATCGCCGAGACCATCCGCGGCACCAAATCGGAGGCGCTGCGATCCAACGATCCGGCAACGTGGTTCGCCCAGATGGCCGAGATCGAGGAGTACGCGCCGCTGATGGCGTATCTGGTGCGCAGCATGCAGACCGGCGGGGAACTGGCGAACATGCTGTGGCGCAGGATGATTGACAACGCCGAGGTGTACATGGAAGAGGGGGTGCGGGCCGGGACGATCAAGCCCAGCCGCGACCCCCACGCCCGGGCCAGGTATCTGGCGATCACCGGCGGCGGCGGCTTCCTCCTCTACATCCAAATGCACGAGACGCCAACCGACCTACGCGCGGTGCTGCGCGACTACTCGCGCGACATGATTCTGCCCGCGCTCGAGGTCTACACCGAGGGACTGATGACCGACCGGACCATGTACGACGCATTCCTGGCCGCTGAAGATCAAGGAGAATCTCATGCCGACTGAAAACGCCGCCGGATCTGCACCCATCGAGATCCGCGGTCTCACCAAGAATTTCGGTGCGGTGCGCGCGCTGGACGGCCTGGACCTGACCGTGCAGGAGGGAGAAGTCCACGGGTTCCTGGGGCCCAACGGCGCCGGGAAGTCGACGACCATTCGGATCCTGTTGGGTCTGGTGAAGGCCGACAGCGGCAGTGTGCGGCTGCTCGGCGGCGACCCGTGGACCCAGGCCGTCGCCCTGCATCGCCAAATCGCTTACGTGCCGGGCGATGTGGCGTTATGGCCTTCGCTGACCGGCGGCGAGACCATCGACCTGCTCGCCCGCATGCGGGGCGGCATCGACGAGAAGCGCCGCGCCGAGTTGATCGAGCGCTTCGACCTGGACCCGCACAAGAAGGCTCGGACATACTCCAAGGGCAACCGGCAGAAGGTATCCCTGATTTCGGCCTTCTCCTCGCACGCCAGGCTCCTCCTGCTCGACGAGCCCAGCAGCGGCCTGGACCCGTTGATGGAGAACGTGTTTCAGCAATGCGTCGGGGAAGCCCGCGACCGCGGCAGCACGGTACTGCTGTCCAGCCACATCCTGGCCGAAACGGAAGCGCTGTGCGAAAGGGTGACGATCATCCGGGCCGGCAAGACCATCGAAAGCGGCTCACTGAACTCCATGCGGCATCTGAGCCGCACCTCGATCAAGGCCGAGATGACCGGCGACCCGGGTGATCTCAGGCGGATCAAGGGTGTCGAGGACGTCAGCGTCGAGGGCACCACGCTGCGCGCCCAGGTCGACAGTGAAAGCCTGGGTGAGCTCATCCGCGTGCTCGGCGACGCCGGGGTGCGCAGTCTCGTCAGCCAACCCCCGACCCTCGAAGAGCTTTTCCTGCGCCACTACGACACATCGAGCGGCGACGGTCGGCACGGGCGCGATGCGGCGAAGGTCTCGCTGTCATGAGCACGACAACGCTGGACCGACCGTTCGCGTCGGCATCGCCTGCGCCGCTTCGTGGTTCGAACTTCTCCGGAACGCTGGCGATGCTGCGCCTCTACCTGCGCCGCGACCGGGTCTCGATGCCGCTCTGGGTGCTGCTGCTGTCGCTGCCGTTGGCCACGGTGTACATCGGCAGCATCGAAAAAATCTATCCCACCGAAAGCGCACGCGCCGGGTTCCAGGCTTCCATCATGGCGAGTCCGGCCCAGCGCGCCCTCTACGGCCAGGTGTACAACGACAGCCTTGGCGCCGTGGGCATCTGGAAGGCCGGGATGTTCCACACGCTGATCGCGGTGGCCGTCATCCTCACGGTGATCCGGCACACCCGCGCCGACGAAGAGAATGGGCGGACCGAGTTGGTGGGCTCGACCGCTATCGGCCGCTACGCCGCCCTGAGTGCGGCGCTGCTGCTGTCGTTCGGAGCATCGATTGCCACGGGCGCGATCGGTGCGGCCGGCCTGTTGAGCACCGATGTCCCGGCCGGCGGGTCGCTGGCGTTCGGGGCGGCGCTGGCCTGCTCCGGCCTGGTGTTCACCGCCGTCGCCGCGGTGACCGCGCAGTTGTCTCCGAGCGCCCGGTTCGCCCGCGGCGCGGCGTTCACCGTACTGGGCATCGCGTTCACCCTGCGTGCCGTCGGCGACGCCGGCGACGGCAGGCTGTCATGGCTGTCTCCGCTCGGGTGGTCGCTACAGGTCAAGCCGTATGCCGGCGACCGGTGGTGGGTCCTGCCGCTGCACCTGGTGACGACGGCGGTGCTGACCCTGCTGGCCTATCGGTTGTTGGCCGGCCGCGACGTGGGCGCCGGGCTCATCGCGGAACGACCGGGCCCCGCGACGGCCGCTCCGGCGCTGAGCAACACCTTTGGCCTGACCTGGCGGTTGGACCGCGCTGCGGTGCTGCTGTGGACCGTTGGGCTGTGCCTGTACGGACTGCTGATCGGCAGCATCGTGCACGGCATCGGCGACGAGCTGGGTGGCAGCGGCGTGGCGCGTGACATCGTGGCGCGGATGGGCGGCACCAGCGCCCTCGAGGAGGCGTTCATCGCCGTCGCGTTCGCCATGATGGGGATGGTGGCCGCCGCGTTCGCCGTATCGCTCACGTTGCGGGCACACCAGGAAGAGTCGAGCCAGCGAGCCGAAACGGTGCTCGCCGGTGCGGTGTCGAGAACCCGTTGGCTGACAAGCCATTTGGTGACCGCGCTCGCCGGATCCGCGGTCGCGATGCTGGCCAGCGGGGTGACCGCCGGTGTCGCCTACGGCGTCGCGGCCGGCGATGTCGGCGCCAAGCTGCCGATGGTCGTTGCAAGCGCGGCCGTCCAGCTGCCCGCGGTGTGGCTGTCGTCGGCCGTGACGGTCTGCGTGTTCGGCGTCGCGCCGCGCCTGACGCCTGCGGCCTGGGGTGTGTTGATCGGCTTCGTCGCGCTGTACCTGATCGGCTCGTTGGCCGGGTTCTCGCAGTGGTTGCTCGACGCGGAGCCGTTCGCACACATTCCGCGGATTGGCGCGGATTTCACCGCGGTGCCGCTGCTGTGGCTGCTGGTGATCGACGCGGCGTTGATCACGCTGGGCACCATGGCTTTTCGACGCCGTGACCTACGTTGCTAGGAGACGCGATGAAAACCGTTGCCCGGATTGCCGCAACCTCGGTATTGGGCTTTGCCACCTACGGTCTGGTGCTGTTCGGACCGGCCGGCACGCTCAGGTATTGGCAGGCATGGGTCTTCCTCGGCGTCTTCACGGCGGCGACCATCCTGCCCACGATCTACCTGATCCGGACGAACCCCGCGGCCTTGCAGCGACGCATGCGTGGCGGCCCCGGCGCGGAGCCCCGGGCGGCGCAAAAGGTCATCATCACCGTCTTGATGCTGGACCTCTTCGCGATGATGGCTTTCAGCGCCCTGGATCATCGGATGGGCTGGTCGACGGTTCCGGTGTGGGTGGTCCTGCTCGGTGACGTCCTGGTGGCGGTCGGACTCGGCCTCGCCATGCTGGTGGTCATCCAGAACGGTTACGCGGCGTCCACCATCCGCGTGGAGAGCGGCCAACAGTTGGCCTCCAGCGGGGTCTACAAGTTCGTCAGGCACCCCATGTACGTCGGCAGCGTGATCATGATGGTGGGCATGCCGCTGGCCCTCGGCTCCTACTGGGGGCTGGTCTTCGTCATCCCGGCTGTCCTGGTGCTCGTCCTTCGCATCCTCGACGAGGAAACACTGCTCACCCGGGAGCTGCCCGGCTACCGAGAATATGCGCAGCGGGTGCGCTACCGCTTGGTGCCCGACGTGTGGTAGCGGCCACCCGCGACGCCGTAAGGTATTGCCGTGGCGCGAAATCCGGCACCCGCGCCCGACCGGCCGTGGCGACGGCCCACCTGCTGATCCCCGAGATCCCCGGCCAAGTCGCTAGATCCACACGCCCTTGCCCACCGCAACCACGCCGCCGGCGCTGATCGCGAAGCGCTCCCGATCCTTTTCCAGATCCACGCCCACCATCTCGCCCGGTCCGACCACGACGTTTTTGTCCAGGATCGCGTGGCGCACCACCGCGCCGCGCCCAACCCGGGCGCCGGGCATGATCACGCTGCCCTCGACGATGGCGCCGTCGTCGACCACCACGTTGGACGACAGCACGGAATTGCGCACCGAAGCCGCCGAGATGATGCTGCCCGCCCCCACTACCGATTCCTGCGCGGAACCGCCGTTGACGAACTTCGCGGGAGCGAGGTTCTCCGACTCGCCGCGGATCGGCCAGCGTTTGTTGTACAGGTTGAACACCGGATGCACCGAGACCAGGTCCATGTGCGCGTCGTAGAACGCG
>DASTKA010000338.1:0-8224 GCA_035716165.1 Mycobacterium sp.
CGCGGTCATCGACCGCGACAGCACCGCCTTCAACCGGCTCAGTCCCGAATACGCCGGCGAGCGGGTGCTGGGACAGGGGTTCGACCGAGATGTGCTGCTGAGGGCCCGTATCGAGGAAGCGGACGCGTTCGCCGCGGTGTCGTCCGGCGACAACTCCAACATCATCTCGGCGCGACTGGCGCGCGAGACTTTCGGCGTCAAGCGAGTCGTGGCCCGCATCTATGACGCCAAACGCGCCGAGGTCTACGAGCGTCTGGGCATTCCCACCATCGCGACCGTGCCCTGGACCACCGACCGCTTGCTCAACGCGCTGCTGCGCGAATCGGAGACGGCGAAGTGGCGCGATCCCACCGGCACCGTCGCGGTGTCCGAGGTCGTCTTGCACGAGGACTGGATCGGGCATCGGGTCACCGATCTGGAGCAGGCCACCGGCGCGCGGGTCGCGTTTCTGATCCGGTTCGGGGCCGGCGTGTTGCCGGAGCCCAAATCGGTGATCCAGGCCGGCGACCAGGTTTACGTCGCCGCGATCTCGGGCCGCGCCGCCGAGGCGGTGGCCATCGCCGCGCTGCCACCGAGCGAAGACCTGTGATGAATTCGAGCAATCGGCTTGTTGAGGAGCGGCGGACATGAAGGTAGCTGTTGCCGGCGCCGGCGCGGTCGGCCGCTCGGTCACCAGGGAACTGGTCGGCAACGGCCACGATGTGACGCTGATCGAACGCAACCCCGATCACGTCGACGTCGACGCCATCCCGGCCGCGCACTGGCGGTTGGGCGATGCCTGCGAACTGAGCCTGCTGGAGTCGGTACACCTGCAGGAGTTCGACGTGGTGGTGGCCGCGACCGGTGATGACAAGGCCAACGTCGTGTTAAGCCTCTTGGCCAAAACAGAATTCGCGGTGCCGCGGGTGGTGGCGCGGGTCAACGATCCCCGCAACGAATGGCTGTTCACCGACGCGTGGGGGGTCGACGTGGCGGTGTCGACGCCGCGCATGTTGGCGTCGCTCATCGAAGAGGCCGTCGCGGTCGGCGATCTGGTGCGGCTGATGGAATTCCGCAAGGGTCAGGCCAACCTCGTCGAGATCACCCTGCCCGACGACACGCCGTGGGGCGGCAAGCCCGTTCGCAAATTGGGGTTGCCGCGGGACACCTCGCTGGTGACGATCCTGCGCGGCCCGCGGGTGATCGTGCCCGAAGAGGACGAGCCGCTGGAGGGCGGCGACGAATTGCTGTTCGTCGCCGTCGCCGAGGCGGAAGAGGACCTGCAGAAGCTGCTGCTGGGCAGCCACAGTCCGGGCGGCGATTGATCAGTCGGTGAGGGCGCCCGGTTCCATTTCGGCGTCGGGGGCGACGGCAGCGGCGATGGAGCGTTGCGCCGACTTGATCGCCGCGTACGTGGCCAGCGCGGCCAGCGCGGTCAACGGCCAGCCCATCCCGAGCCGCGCCGCCGCCAGCCAACCCGTCCGGTCGGCGTCGTACAGCAGCCCCTGAACCACGAACCGCGCGGCGAACACCAGCACCCAACCGACCGAGGCGACGTCGAACGCGTAGACGGCCCGGGGCACTCCGCGCCAGGCATCACCGCGCCCGGTGGCCCAGCTCCAGGCGTAGCCGACCAGGGGCCGGCGGATCAGCACCGACACCGTGAACACGACCGCCCACACCAACGACATCCAGATGCCCAGCAGGAAGTAGCCCTTGGACTCGCCCAACACGTAGGCGATCAGCGCGCACAGCGCGACACCGAAAAAGCCGGAGAAGGCAGGCTGCGGTGATTCGCGCCGAATGAGCCGCCACACCAGGATCAGCGCCGCCACCCCGACCGCCGAGGCGATGGCGGGGACCAATCCCGACACGCTCGAGGCGATGACGAAGACCACCACCGGCAGCGAGGAGTAGATGACACCACTGATCCCGCCTGCCTGTGCCAGCAGACGTTCGGGGTTGATGCGATTGGTGCTCATGTGTTCCGGCTTGCCCGACTCGCGCGGGGTCGCCCCCGGATCTTCGGGGTCGGTCACCGCTGAATTTCGTAGTGCGGGTTGTAGATCGCCTTGGTTCCGTTCTCCAGCTTGCCGAGGCGGCCACGCACTCGCAGGGTGCGGCCCGAGTCGATGCCGGGGATCCGGCGTTGCCCGAGCCATACGAGCGTGACGGTGTCGCTACCGTCGAACAGTTCGGCGCGTACCCCGCCGGCGCAGGCTCTGCCGTTGCACTCCACGCTGCGCAGGGTGCCGACCATCGTGACCTCCTGGCCCCGCTGGCAATCAATCGCTCGCTGCGCCCCGGTGCTTGCGACCTCGTCGGACAGTTCCTCCGAGTCGAGTCGTTCAGGATCCTCCGTCAGCCGACGGGTGAGCCGGCGCAGATACCCTTGGGCCCCCATGGCCACTCCTGACAATGCTGATAAGCCTCGATGCTTCCATTTAGCCAACGGATACCGTAGACCTCTTGGTTCCCCAGCGCCAAACGAGTCAAACCTCGTGTTTGAGGGCACATGACCGGCGGGGCACTATCAAGAGGTGGTTGTCGATCTGCGCGGTGTCACGACGGTGCTGCTGCCCGGAACCGGCTCCGATGACGACTACGTTCACCGGGCGTTTTGGCGCCCGTTGTCCGAGGTCGGCGCGTTGCTGGTGACCCCGCCGCCGCGGCCCGACCGGTTGATCGAGGGCTACCTGGCGGCGTTGGACACCGCGGCCGGCGGGGGGCCGATCGCCGTGGGTGGGGTGTCGATCGGCGCCGCGGTGGCGGCCGCGTGGGCGTTGGCCCACCCCGACCGGACGGTCGCGGTGCTGGCCGCGCTGCCGGCCTGGGCGGGCGCGCCGGGGGCGGCGCCCGCTGCCCTTGCTGCGCGGCATTCGGCGTCACAGTTGCGCGCCGACGGGTTGGCGGCGACGACCACCCAGATGCGGGCGTCGAGCCCGCCGTGGCTGGCCGACGAGCTGACCCGGTCGTGGGGTGCGCAGTGGCCACATCTACCCGACGCCATGGAAGAAGCGGCCGCCTACACCGCGCCGAGTTGCGACGACTTGGCCGGGCTGGCCGCGCCGCTGGGCGTGGTGTCCGCGGTCGACGATCCGATCCACCCGTTGCAGGCCGGTCTCGACTGGGTCGCCGCGGCGCCGCGCGCGGCGCTGCGAACGGTGACGCTCGATGAGATCGGGGCCGAACCGGCCGCGCTCGGCGCGGCCTGCCTCAGCGCGCTGGCCGAGCTGTAGCCCGATGGTGGCGACCCGCAGCGAGGCCGGTCAGCCGCCGGTGGTGGTGCGCAGCTGTTGCATGGCCGACCCGTCGACGCTGCGGCGCGCGGCCGGCTCGTTGGACGGCGTCTGTTGCCCCTCGGCCTGCTGGGCGTCGCCCTGCTGCGCCGCCTGCTGCGCGGCGGCGGCTTCGCGCAGCTGCTGCGCCATCGGCTCGGGCAGCTGCACGGTCAGCGGCGTCCGCACCGGAAGCGGCGTATCGCCGCGCCGAACCACGGTGTCCGCCAAGGCCGCTCGCGCCTCCTGCTCCAGGGCTTCCATCGTCTCGTGCGGGCCGTTGATGACGCAGCGGATCATCCAGCGATAGCCGTCGACGCCGATGAAGCGCACCGCGCCGGCGGCGATGCCCACCACTTCGCGGCCCCATGGGCCGTCCTTGATACTCACCTGGGCCGAGTCGTTGCGCAGCGACTCTGCGAGCTCGGCTGCCACTTCACGCCACAGGCCGCCGGTCTTTGGCGCCGCATACGCGGCGATGGTGAAGCGACCGTTGGGCGTGACGACCCATACCGCGCTCGGCACCCCGGTTTCGGTCAGCTCGACCTGCAGCTGACCGGCCTCCGGCATGGGAATCAGCACCGAGCCCAGGTCGAGGCGGGCCAGCTCCGCCACCGCGGGGTCGTCGAAGTCCTCGATGTCGAACGGACCCTCGAGCTCGTCGGGGGCCGGCTCGTCGTCGCGGGCCGCGACCTCGTCCGCCGGTGTGGGGGCGCTGGAGGCGTCGTCGTCTTTGGGTGTGCGTTTACCGGCCATAAGCGCCGCTCCTTCTCATCGCCGTGCTCTGCATCCTCGCCGGCGCATCACAAACTCGCATGCCCGCCGGAGGAACCGTGGCCACCGTCGCCACGGGATGTTTCGGCCAGCCCGGCCTCGTCGAACGACGACACCTCGACCAGCTCCACCAATTCGACTCGCTGCACCAACAACTGGGCGATGCGATCGCCGCGGTGCACCACGATCGGCTCGGTCGGGTCCAGGTTGATCAGCGCCACCTTGATCTCGCCGCGATAGCCCGCGTCGATGGTACCCGGACTGTTGACGATCGAAAGTCCCACTCGCGCAGCCAGTCCCGACCGCGGATGCACCAAGCCGACCATGCCGAACGGGATCGCGACCGCGACCCCCGTCCGGACCAGGGCGCGTCGCCCGGGTTCGAGTTTGACGTCTTCCGCGCTGTACAGATCGATTCCCGCGTCGCCCTCGTGGGCGCGGCTGGGCAGCGGAAGCTCGCGGTCAAGGCGGAGGATGGCCAGACTGGTCGACACGGGGCCACAGACTACCCTTGACTTCGTGTCCGATACGCGCGTCGCGCCGCACAACGTGCGGTATCGCGAACGATTGTGGGTCCCGTGGTGGTGGTGGCCACCCGCCTTCGCGCTGGCGGGCATCGTGGCCTTCGAATTCAACATGGGCGTCACGCGCCAGTCGAGCTGGTGGCCGTACGCGGCGCTGTTCGCGGTGGCGGCCGCCGCGCTGCTGTGGCTGGGCCGCATCGAGATCCGGGTGACGGCCGACCCGGCGGTGCCGGGCGAGGTGCAGCTGTGGGCCGGCCAGGCCCACCTGCCGGTCACCGTGATCTCCCGGTCCGCGGAGATTGCGCCCTCGGCCAAGTCCGCCGCCCTGGGCCGGCAGCTCGACCCGGCGGCTTACGTCCTACACAGGGCATGGGTGGGGCCGATGATCCTGGCGGTACTCGACGACCCGGACGATCCGACGCCGTATTGGCTGGTGAGTTGCCGTCACCCCGAGCGGGTGCTGTCGGCCCTGACACGGTGAGCGCAGCTGTCAGGCAGCGCAGTCGGTACAGATCATCACGCCGTTCTTCTCGCTGGCGAGCCGACTGCGGTGTTGCACCAGGAAGCAGCTCGAGCAGGTGAACTCGTCGGCCTGCTTCGGAATCACACGCACCGACAGTTCCTCACCGGACAGGTCGGCCCCGGCAGTTCAAAGTTCTCAGCGGATTCAGATTCGTCGACATCGACGACGGCCGAAGCAGCCTCGTTGCGTCGCGCTTTGAGCTCCTCCAGCGAGTCCTCCGAGACGTCGTCAGTCTCGGTGCGCCGTGGAGCGTCGTAGTCGGTAGGCATCTCTATTCCCCTGCCCTATTGCCTCTGTATGCCCGTAAGCTCAAGCATCGCTTTGTACCAGCGTCGAACGCATCCACCAAATGATTCGTGCCCGTATCGCGGTCCATTAAGGTGTGATTTACGTCACACTGCCATTTTTACCCTTGCGCTCGTCTCTGAACAGTGGGTTTAGCGTGCGGCTAGAGTGCAGCTGTGGTCACGCAAATCACCGAGGGTACAGCTTTTGACAAGCACGGTCGCCCCTTTCGGCGGCGTAACCCCCGGCCCGCCATCGTCGTGGCGATTGTTCTTGCGGTGGCCACCGGCGTGATCTGGACGATCGCGCTGACGCGGCCCGCCAAGGTGCACGAGGCCGCGGTGTGCAATCCCCCGCCGGAAACGGGCAATTCGGCACCGGCCCAGCTCGGCGAGCAGGTGTCACGCAGCGTCATGATGGACGTCATGCCCGCCAAACTCGCGGACACCAAAGTGCGGGTGCTCAACGCCAGCGGCCGGGGCGGCCAGGCCGGCGACGTCGCGGGCGCCATGAAAGATCTCGGCTTCGCGCAACCGACCGCCGCCAACGACCCCCTCTATGCGGGAACCAAGCTCACCTGTCAGGGCCAGATCCGTTTCGGCACCGCCGGCCAGGCCACCGCGGCCGCGGTGTGGCTGGTGGCGCCGTGCACCGAATTGTTCAACGACAACCGCGCCGACGACTCCGTCGACCTGTCCCTGGGCACAGACTTCAGCTCGTTGGCGCACAACGACGACATCGACGCCGTCCTCGCCACCCTGCGTCCCGGCGCCACCGAACCCTCAGATCCCACGCTGCTGGCCAAGATTCACGCCAGCAGCTGCTGACGCGGGCGGTCAATCCAGAATCGGATCCAGGCCGTTGAAGCGTTCCAGAACGGCCAGCAGCTCGTCGGCGATTCCCGGCGCGGCGGCCAGCGCCAGGCCGGCCCCCGCCACACCGGGCGCGGGCAGAACCACCCGCGCCCCCGCCTCCGCGGCGATCAGCGCACCCGCCGCGCGATCCCACACCTGCAGGCCGTGCTCGTAATAGGCGTCGAGCCGGCCCGAGGCAACCATGCACAGATCCAGTGCCGCCGAGCCGATGCGGCGAACGTCGCGGACCACCGGAAGCATGCGCGCCACCAGCGCCGCCTGCGCCGCGCGGCGCTGCCGCGAATAGCCGAATCCGGTGCCCAGCAATGCCATCGACAAATCGTCGACGGCGGCGCTCCGCAGCGGATGCGTCCCCTCTTCGTCGGTGACGTGCGCACCCAGGCCCGCCGCCGCCGAATACACCCGCTTACCGACGACGTCGGCGACCGCCCCGGCCACCGACTCACCGTCGACCTGTGCGCCGACCGACACGGCGTAGGCGGGGATGCCGTAGACGAAATTCACTGTCCCGTCGATGGGGTCGAGCACCCAGGTGACCGAACCGGCCGGAGCGCCCGCCGGGTTGGCAGGCCCGCCGCCTTCCTCGCCGAGAATCGGCTCCCCAGGCCGCAATTCGGCCAGGCGGTCGCGCAACAACCGTTCCGTTTCGGTGTCGACCACCGTCACCGGATCTGTCGGGGAGCTCTTCGATCGCACCGCGCCGCTGTCATCGCTGCCCGCGTCGACGCCGAAAACCTCTGCCCGTCGCCGCCTCACGAACGCGGCGGCCTCCGCGGCCAAGGCTTCGGCGACCGAGCGCAGCCGTACCAGCTCGTCATCGGAAGGGGTCACCGGTCTATCGGATCACAGTCGACAGGGTCACGCAGACGCCACGGGCGGCACCGTCGCGGCGCTAAGGTGAGCGGACAGCCCAGTCACGCCGAGGAGATTCGATGACCAGCACCGACTCGACCACGGACACGCCCGGCATCGTCGCCGGCGACGGCAGGCCACAGCGGCGCGGATTCGGCATCGACGTCGGCGGCAGTGGCATCAAGGGCGGCATCGTCGACATGGACACCGGGCTGCTGATCGGCGAGCGGGTCAAGCTGCTGACCCCGCAGCCCGCGACGCCCTCGGCGGTCGCCAAGACCATCGCTGAAGTGGTCAACGCCTTCGGGTGGACCGGCCCGCTGGGAGTGACGTATCCGGGAGTCGTCACGCACGGCGTCGTGCAGACGGCGGCCAACGTGGACAAGGCGTGGATCGGCACCAACGTGCGCGACACCATCAGCGCCGAGCTGGATGGCCAGGACGTCACCGTGCTCAACGACGCCGACGCCGCCGGGCTGGCCGAGGAGCACTACGGGGCGGGCAAAGGGCAGTCGGGGCTCGTGGTGTTGCTGACGTTCGGCACCGGGATCGGCTCCGCGGTGATTCACAACGGGACGCTGATCCCCAATACCGAGTTCGGTCATCTCGAGGTCGGCGGCAAGGAGGCCGAGCAGCGAGCGGCGTCCTCGGTGAAGGAGAAGAACGACTGGTCCTACGAGAAGTGGACCAAACAGGTGACCAAGGTGCTGGTGAGCATCGAGAACGCGGTGTGGCCGGATCTGTTCATCGTGGGCGGCGGCATCAGCCGCAAGGCCGACAAGTGGGTGCCGCTGCTGACCAACCGGACGCCGGTAGTGGCCGCGGCGCTGCTCAACACCGCCGGGATCGTCGGCGCGGCCATGGCCGCCACCTCGGACGTGACCCACTGATTTCGCCCGGCAGAGCCGTACGACCGCGCACTGTCGTTACAATGGTGCTCGGCGAACGCCCAACCGATAGCGTGCAACTACTCACGCTGATACCAACGCCGACATCGACATAGCAGACACTTTCGGTTAACCATGCCCACTACCCACCGAGAGTGAGCCCGAACGAAGGGGTGTAAGTGGCAGCGACGAAAGCAAGCCCGGCAACGGATGGGCCGGTGAAACGCACCGCCACGAAGTCTCCGTC
>DASTKA010000339.1:0-2520 GCA_035716165.1 Mycobacterium sp.
ATCGGTGAGCACCGGGATCAGGGTGGTCTCGATCCAGGCCGGGTCGAGGTCGGCGTTGTCGACGAGCAGTGCCCCGCCGGCCGCGACGACCGGCTCGGCGTTCAGCCGCTGCTCACCGCCGCGCAGCGGCAGCGGGACGTACGCGGCCGGCAGGCCGACAGCAGCCAGTTCGGCGCACGTCATCGCCCCCGAGCGGCAGATCACGAAGTCGGCCGCGGCGTAGGCGTACTGCATCTCGTCGACGTAGGGGATGACGACGTAGGGCGGGTCGGCGGGGTCGCCGTCCGGCACCTCGACCACGTTCTGCGGCCCGGTGATGTGCAGCACCTGCACGCCGGTCGCCCGTAGCGCCGCGGCCGCGCCGGACACCGCGGCGTTGATCGCCTGGGCGCCCTGCGAACCGCCGGTGACCATCAGTACCGGGCCGTCGGGTCGCAGGCCGAACCGCTGGCGGGCTGCGTCGCGCAGCGCGGGTCGGTCGAGCCCGGTGATCGCTGGCCGCAGCGGGATCCCGATGACGGTGGCGTGAGCCAGCCGGACACTCGGCGCGGCGGTGAACACGTGGGTCGTCATTTGGGCCGCCAGCCGGTTGGCCACTCCGGGCCGGGCGTTCGCCTCGTGGACGACGATCGGCAGGCCCTGCCGGCGGGCGGCGAGGTAGGCCGGCCCGGCCACGTAGCCGCCGAAGCCCACCACGACCTCGGCCCGCACGCGGTCGAGCACCGCCCCGGCCGCCTGCACCGAGTCGCGCAGCCTGCCCGGCGTTTGAAGCAGGGCCCGGTTCAGTTTGCGCGGCAGCGGCACCGGCGGGATGAGTTCGAGCGGGTAGCCGCGGGCCGGGATGAGCGTGGTGTCCAGGCCGCGGACGGTGCCGAGGGCGGTGATCTCGGCCGTGGGCTCCAGCCGGCGCAGCGCGTCGGCGAAGTTCATCGTGGGTTCGATGTGCCCGGCCGAATGGCCGCCGGCGACAACGACGCGCGGTGCCGTCACGCGTGCCCCCGTCGTGGTCGTCGCGATCGTGCTAGGGCGAAGGAGGCCAGCATGCCCCCGGCGATGACCGTGTCCACACCGGAGACGCCAGTCAAAACGGATTTCTGACGCGACATTCCTTTTCCTGTCTTTGGCCGGCTCAACTATGTGATGGGAAAATCAAAATACGTGTCTGGATAAGGTTCGTCATTCAGTGTGTAGTGCCACCACTCGCAGTCGTACCGATCAAAACCGCAGTCCTCCATGATGGAGCAAAGGTATTGACGGTTTCTCGCTTCGACTGGCGTGATTCCTCTTGCTCCATGATGTGAGATTGGATCCATCAGATCATGGTCACCGCCCATGGGGGCAAGTTCACCGGTAGCCAAGTGATAGAGCGTCAAGTCAACGGTGCTGCCCCGACTGTGGCCCGACTTGGCGGCCACATATCCCTTTTCGAACATCTCGGGTCTGTCGATATTCGGGTAGTGTCGCAGCTTCGTCCGGCCATCCTCCGGCTGTTCTGACCAGTGCAGAAAGCAATCTACGCCACGCTGAGGGCGATACCCATCCCAAAGAAGCAAGCCGAAGTCAAGGGAGGCGGCCTTTTCTTGCGCTCTCTCCAGGGCCACACACAAAGCCCTCGTGCCGACAATTCGATTTGCTACGTACCCGTCCACGGGTTTGCCGGTAAAGTTATCCCAGGTGGCGTACTTGGCGTCCCAGCGTATTCCAGGTACAAACTCGTCAACAAAGACAAAATCGTCTTTCATCGGAATTTTCCTGTCAATGCCAACGACACGATCCGGTCGATAACTTCGGCCAGCGGCAGCCCTGCGGCTGCCATCATTCTCGGGTAACGGCTGTACGAGGTCATGCCAGGCAAAGTATTGACCTCGTTAAGGACCACTGTTCCATCTTCCTTCAGGAACATGTCCACTCGCGATAGTCCCCTGCATCCCAGAGCGCGATATACGGCCTTTGCTGTCTCCTGGACGAGCGAGCGCGACTCTGCCGAAATATCAGCGGGAACGATTGGTGTTGAGTTTTCGGAACCACTTTCAGGCTCACTCTCCTGATGGATTCTGAAAAAGCCATGAGATAGAGCAATTCGATCTACCTCGCCTGCAATCAGATCCAGATCGTTCCCCAAGATCGCACATCCGATCTCGCTGCCGACGACAGCCTCTTCGATCAGCACCTTCGAGTCGTACTGTCTTGCGGTCTCCACCGCACTCGGCAGTTCTTCTTCGCGAGATACCTTGCTGACGCCGAAAGATGACCCCGAACGGGCTGGCTTTACAAAGACGGGATAGGTAAGCTGTCCGGGGTCAAGATTCTCGTTCGCCGTGACAGCCCAGAAATTCGGCGTTGCGATTCCCGCGCTTCTAGCGACGATGTAAGCAAGGGACTTGTCCATACACAGAGCAGAACTCTGGGCATCGCAGCCTGCGTAGGGGATGCCGGAGAGCTCCAACAAACCCTGCATCGCACCATCCTCGCCGAGTTTGCCGTGCAGAACGGGGAACACCAGGTCCAGACTGATCGTTT
>DASTKA010000340.1:0-3300 GCA_035716165.1 Mycobacterium sp.
CCCGAGCGCGGTCGCACAGATCGTCGATGCGCTGCACGAGCTCGATCGCGACGCCGAAGTCGACGTCATCGTGATCGCCCGCGGCGGCGGAAGTGTCGAGGACCTGCTGCCGTTCTCCGACGAGACGCTGTGCCGCGCCATCGCCGCGTGCCGGACCCCGGTGATCAGCGCGGTCGGCCATGAACCCGACAACCCGCTGTGCGATCTGGTCGCCGATCTGCGTGCGGCCACACCCACCGACGCGGCGAAAAAAGTCGTGCCCGATACCGCCGCCGAGCAGCGGCTGCTCGACGACCTGCGTCGGCGCAGCGCCCAGGCGTTGCGGAGCTGGGTCACCCGCGAGCAACGGGCGCTGGCGCAGATACGCAGCCGCCCCGTGCTGGCCGAGCCGCTGGCGGCATTGACGGCGCGTGCCGAGGAGGTTCACCGCGCGCGGTCGGCGATTCGCCGGGACATCACCCGGCTGGCGGCCACCGAGACCGAGCGGGTCGGCCACCTGCGCGCGAGGCTGGCGACGTTGGGCCCGGCGGCCACACTGGCCCGCGGTTACGCCGTGGTGCAAGCGATCGGGGCGATGACGAACCAGGTGCTGCGTTCGGTCGAGGACGCGCCGGCGGGCACGCGGCTGCGGGTGCGGGTGGCCGACGGCGCCGTCGTAGCGGTGAGCGAAGGACGGACCGATGGCGCGTAGAAACGACGGCCGGGACGACCCCGCCGCCCCGGAAGAGGGCGAAACCATTACTCCTATTAGTCACCTGGCGTATGAAGCGTGTCGGGACGAACTGATCGAAGTCGTCCGGGTGCTGGAGCAGGGCGGCTTGGACCTCGATGAGTCGCTGAAGCTGTGGGAAAGAGGCGAGCAACTGGCTAAACGCTGCGAGGAGCACTTAGCTGGCGCTCGCAGGAGAATCGAGGACGCCCTCGCGGCCGGCGACGCCGAGGAAGGCTGACTCCGGTTGCGTCGACCGGCTTGATTTTGAAGATTTTCCCGAAACTGGAACACGTTACACTTTTCCTCGGCTAAGCTACCCGCCTATGGGTGACCCATCACTGACGGCCGAGCTCGGCCGCGTCCTGGTTACCGGGGGCTCCGGATTCGTCGGCGCCAACCTGGTAGCCACGCTGCTCGACCGCGGGCATCAGGTCCGCTCGTTCGACCGCGCTCCGTCGCCGCTGCCGCCACATCCCCAGCTGGAGGTGCTGCAGGGCGACATCACCGACACCGCCGTGTGCGCCCGAGCGGTGGACGGCGTCGACACCGTCTTCCACACCGCGGCGATCATCGACCTGATGGGCGGCGCGTCGGTGACCGACGAGTACCGGCAGCGCAGCTTCGGGGTCAACGTCGGGGGAACCGAGAACCTGATCCGCGCCGGGCAGGCGGCCGGGGTGCAGCGCTTCGTCTACACCTCGTCCAACAGCGTCGTCATGGGCGGCCAGAACATCGCCGGCGGCGACGAGACGCTGCCCTACACCAACCGGTTCAACGACCTCTACACCGAGACCAAGGTGATCGCTGAGCGATTCGTCTTGGCGCAGAACGGTGTTGACGGCTTGTTGACGTGCGCGATTCGGCCCAGCGGCATCTGGGGCCGGGGCGACCAGACGATGTTCCGCAAGCTGTTCGAAAGCGTGATCGCCGGCCACGTCAAGGTGCTGATCGGCCGCAAATCGGCCCGGCTGGATAACTCCTACGTACACAACCTGATTCACGGCTTCATCCTGGCCGCCGAACACCTGACACCCGGGGGCACCGCACCCGGCCAGGCGTATTTCATCAATGACGCCGAACCGATCAACATGTTCGAGTTCGCCAGGCCGGTGGTCGAGGCGTGCGGGGAGAAGTGGCCCAGGGTAAGGGTGAACGGGCCCGTGGTCCGCGCGGCGATGACCGGTTGGCAGCGGCTGCATTTCCGGTTCGGGATACCGGCGCCGCTGCTCGAACCGCTCGCCGTCGAACGGCTCTATCTGGACAACTTCTTCTCCATCGCCAAGGCGTCCCGTGACCTCGGTTATCAGCCCCTGTTCACCACCGAACAGGCCCTGTCCGAATGTCTGTCGTATTACGTCGAGATGTTCGACCAGATGAAGCGACAAGCGCTGGCGGACAAGGCATCCGCCTAGCGGAAGCTCACCATCTCGCTGCCCCAGGCCGCGCGGATGTTGGCGTCGACGTCGTGCGCGAGGACGTCGCTGCGGTCGATGATCAGGCAGGAGCGGTCATCCTCGGCGTACGACGTCCATTCCGGGTCGCCGGCGGCGCCGGCGGGCGTGGCTCGCACGGCGAAGTTGATCCATCGGGTGCGCACCCTCTTCGACACCGCCTTGGCGACTTTGACGCCGCCGAGCTTCAGCGAGGGATCCTTGGGTCCGCCGAGATTGCCCCAGACATAAGGCAATTCGGTGGCATGCGCGGCCCCGACCATCGCCAGCCTGAGCAGCGGGGTGGCGTAATCGAACCGGTACAGATACACCGGCGCCACGTGGGAGTGCCCCTCGGCGAGCCACACCGACGGCATCCGGAAGCCGACGTCGGTCGCGATGCTCAGACTCCTCGCCTTGCGCCGCCTTCGCGTATACGCCGAGCCGATCTCCTCTTCGGTGGGCAATTGCAGATCGGGTTGTTCGGCGGCGATCTGGTTGAACATCGACGTGATCGCGCTCGGAGTGATCGGCATCAGCCGCGAACGCATCAGCCGGAAGAGCGCCGCTTCGTGCTTGTTGGTGCCGATGATCAGCGGGACCGGATGTGAGCGGCCCTCTTGCGCCAGCTTGACCGGGTAGTCGCTCAGCACGTCGCCGTCGACGAGCGGGACGAACGCCAGTCTTCCCGGGTTGCGCACCGGCACGTCGTCGAACACCGCTTCCGACGCGGCGAGGATCGCCGCCATCGGGATATCGAGCAGCCGCCGGGATTCCGACGGGGCGATGCCCAGCCGGTCCAGGAACGCCCGGGCCACTCGGCCCGCACTGCCGCGGTCGTAAACCGAAGTGGCCGGCGAGCTTTGCGCGATCGCGCCGGCGAACAGACCCTCGGCCGCCGGGCTGCCCAGCAGCGTGGTGACAATCCCGGCCCCCGCGGACTCGCCGAACAGCGTGACCCGCGCCGGATCGCCACCGAAGGCAGCGATGTTGTCGCGCACCCACTCCAGCGCCGCGAGCACGTCGCGCAACCCGACATTCGAGTCGAAATGCGCGGTGTCGAACGACGACAGGTCGAGAAAGCCGAGCACTCCGAGCCGATAGTTGACGGTCACCACGACCACGTCGCCGTGGCTGACCAGCCTGCGTCCGTCGTAA